>JAYEMY010000096.1:0-3993 GCA_034718455.1 Thermodesulfobacteriota bacterium | reverse complement strand
CTTGTGATCTCTGAATATACTGAAAAATGATTGCCCGGCAGAATTCATTGAGTTTTTGCTGCAAGCACTGAGCTTTCCGGCCATAAATTATATCACAATCAAAAGGAGGAGGCATGTGTCGACTTAGCGCCATTACATCCAGTTTATATTTTTCTCCTCTGGTCTTAATAGTATTAAAGAGATAATGTCCCAAGTCAATGACATTATAAATATTTTGGCTAAAATCGTAAAAACATGTCAACATGATCCATAAAGCAAAATTCAGCATTCAGCCGTTTGCCCCTGTGGGGTATGGGAGATGGAGGAAAATATTTGATTGCGATCATTGATTACAAAGCCGGAAATCTGAAGAGTGTGGAATGTGCCCTTAAGAAGTTGGGGTTTCCCTGTTACATAACTCATAATTTGGGAGAAATACTCGGCTCTGAAAGGATCATTTTTCCCGGAGTGGGGGCGGCTGGGCAGGCAATTGCTGACCTGAGGCATCTTGGTCTGGATGAAGTCTTAAGGCAGGCCCTTGAGACTGGCAAACCTATCCTGGGAATATGTTTGGGTGCGCAGATCATTTTGGATAAAAGCGAAGAGAACAGTACGCAGTGTTTAGGACTGATCAGCGGAGATGTTAAGCTGTTTCCCTCTCCTCTTTATTCCAAGGGAAATGAGCGCCTTAAAATACCACATATGGGATGGAACAGTGTTCATTTAATCAAGAGGCATCCGGTGATGGAAGGGATTAAGCCGGCTGATGAATTCTATTTTGTCCATTCCTATTATCCAATGCCTGCTTCAGATAAATGCGTCTTTGGGACTACTGATTACGGAATAGAGTTTCCGTCAATTATTGGCCATAAGAACCTGATAGCCATGCAGTTTCATCCTGAAAAAAGCGGGACCCCCGGCCTGAAAATCCTAAAGAATTTCTGTACATGGAACGGTCATTATGCTGAGTAAAAGGATCATACCCTGTCTTGACGTGAGAGACGGGAAGACAACAAAAGGTATCAAGTTTAAAGAGAATGTGGATATCGGCGACCCTGTGGAAATGGCCAGATTCTATTATGAAGAGGGTGCGGATGAGATTGTTTTTTATGATATAACTGCTTCCAGTGAGCAGCGGGATGTTATGATAGATGTTGTTCGCCGTGTGGCTGAGGAAATTTTTATACCCTTTTCTGTGGGCGGAGGAATCAGGACCATTGAGGATATGCGCGCCGTGCTCCTGGCCGGGGCGGAAAAAGTGAGTGTCAACACAGCAGCAGTAAAGGACCCTGAGATTATTTCAGCGGGGGCCGGGGCCTTTGGGAGCCAGTGCATTGTGCTTGGGATGGACGTTAAAAAGGTCGAGCCTTCTGAAAAAACTCCATCGGGTTATGAAATTGTCATCCACGGCGGCAGGACGTATACAGGCATTGACGCCCTTGCCTGGGCAAAGAAGGCAGAGGACTTAGGGGCAGGTGAGATATGCCTGAATTCCATTGATGCAGACGGCACAAAGCAGGGTTATGAAATCGCGCTGACCTCGCTTATTTCCGAAAATGTGAACATTCCGGTAATTGCCTCTGGTGGTGCGGGAAACATAAATCATATGCATGATGTGCTGAAATATGCCAAGGCAGATGCCGCACTTATAGCATCTATTGTCCACTATGGGACCTATACCATCAAACAGATCAAGGATGAGCTGTACTCCCGCGGCATAAAGGTCCGCAATACGTGGTAAATTAAACGGCATCTTTATAGTAGGCAAACGGCCGGTATTCGGCATTTGTCTTGGTCACCAGTTGATTGGATTGGCCCTTGGAGGCAAAACCTTCAAGCTCAAATTCGGACACCGCGGGGCTAATCAACCTGTTAAGGATCTTACAACCGGCAAGGTGGAAATTACCTCCCAGAACCATGGCTTCTGTGTGGACATGGAATCCCTGAAAGATCCTGCAATTGAGCTAAGGAACGTACAATAAATAACTTGAACAAATTAATGTTTTTTTTGCCGTCTTCTTCGTTGCTCGTCGATCACATAACCCGTTATGCTCGCTCCTCGCGCCTTGAATACAACAAAAAACCCTATTAATTTTTGTTCAACTTATTTATCTCCCGTTCCTAAGCCATATCAATTTAAATGACATGACCGTGGAAGGGCTTATCCACAAAGAAAATCCCTCTTTTCTCAGTTCAGTATCATCCCGAGGCATCTCCCGGCCCTCACGACGCATCCTACCTCTTTGACAGATTTGTTGAGATGATGAAAGGGTATTAATCGGTCAACGGTATTTTTAAAGCCTATTTGCCAGTTCCATTGTCACTCCTTTTTCCGGCATATTACCTCCTCTATCAACAATGCCAACTTCTTTGAGTCGTGTCGCACAATACCGTCAGCAGTGTCTAGCATATCGGATGCATAGATTTTGCGATTTCCCCACCATTTACCACTGTCAGCAGTTTCAACAAATTTCGCTTTTTGTTTCCTGTATTGTTCCAAGAGTGTGTCGTCCGGTTCAGCCGTATTACATATTATTCCATCAACCTGTCGCTCAATATATACCTCAAGCATTCTAACGAAATCATGTCCGGTAAAATCATCCGTTTCGCCAAACTTGGTCATGATATTGACAACATACAAAAGTGTTGCGCTTGTCTCCTGGAGCGCCTCTTTAACGTCTGGAACGATGAGGTTTGGGATAATGCTGGTAAACAAGTCGCCTGGCCCGATAACAATGTGGTCCGCGCATTTGATCGCCTCAACTACTGGTAAGTAGACAGAAATAGAATCACTATAGTGTGGAACCAGGAAGACATCCCGGATTTTTTCACGCTGCGCTCCTCGCGGCACATCAATAGCTGTTTGACCATAAATACGTTTCCCGTCTCTCAATTCAGCAACGAGCGTTGCTTTATCGATGGTAACCGGCAAGATCGTGCCCTTGACATCAAGGATTTCAGCAAGGGCCTGTATACCTGTCGGAAAGCTGCCGGTATATCGTGAAAGCATTGTAAGGAGCATATTCCCCGCATTGTGTCCCTGTAGACGTTTGTCGCCGGCAAACCTTTTCAACAAAATCTTTCGAGCGATATCGCAATAGGGTGAAAGTGCCAGGATGCATTTAAGCACATCTCCAGGCGGCAGAATCCCGAGTTCATCGCGCAACCTGCCTGTACTCCCGCCGCTGTCAACCATTGAGACCACCGAGGTAATCTCAATTCCCTCTAAGTCTCGCAATCCGGAAAGGAGTGCAAACTGCCCGCTTCCTCCACCGATTGTTACGACTTTTTGGTTTTCACTTCTCATGCTTAGCGCCTTTTTGTATCTGTGCAGGATTCCGTGGAAGAAATTGTCTCGGCAATTTTTTCGGCAGACATCCCGAAAAGCTGTTCAATCTCAAGCAGGTCAAGATATTCATCCTTCCAGGCCAGGCTTGTCTCCTCAACAAGGTGTTTGATGTGATGGTATTTTCCGCCCAGGGCATCCACTTTCTTTTGAAGCTCCACCTCTTTTTTGAAAGCCACGTCAAACAGCACCAGGTAGTCAATATTTGTGCCTGCTGACATGACCGGAATCACAAGAATGCTTCTATTGTCCCTTTTCCCTTTGCCGATAAAGACATTTGCTTTTTTTACGATAATGCGCTTGGTACCCCGCAACCTGCTGTCCGTCTCTACCCGAGAGACAAGCGCTGCAGCACTCCCCTCCTTCTTTATGAGTTGAATGGTAGAATCATCAACAGGTTCTCCCAGAAAATTTAGACCAGCTACACTGTAAAGGGTCGTCCCTTTTATCTCGGAGAGAACTTCCTGTAAATGCCTCAGGACGATGACATTGCTGTTTGTAAGCTGATTTTTGCTAAACCCGTGGTCTTGTAAGGCTTTAACAGGATGCTACCTGCTGCAATCTGGGAATAGTAGGCCTTGGTTGAGGCCACGGACATTTCAATATCTCTGCCGGTACTGGTATAAAGCACGCCATCCACTTTGAAGGTGATATCTGAATCCCGCCTG
>JAYEMY010000095.1:0-3995 GCA_034718455.1 Thermodesulfobacteriota bacterium | reverse complement strand
GAGTGGAGGGTAGGGCCGCCCTTTTCGCAGCATGTGCCGCATCGTATGCAGGACTCGATTTTTTTTTCTGATTCCATAGCAAATATACTTCCTGTATTGTATTGTTGTTACCTAAGTTGGGCGATTATCTGTTAGCCATTAGCGTTTAGCTTTAAAAAAATGGTTGTAGCTGATGCCGGAACTAGAAACTAGAAATTAGAAATTAGGTAACGCATCTACATTCTTGTGTTTTTCCCAATTTCTAATTCCCAATTTCGAGTTTCAAATTTCACTGCCAAAACACAAGATCAATAAAGTGTAAACTACTTTTGACTTGTCATGAAGGATGCCCAATTATTACAATGTTTAAAGACCTTGAAAATCTATACGAATCTGCCGACAGAGCAGCAGCGGATGTACAGAAACGCTACAGCAAGGAAGTGCGCTGCAAAAAGGGTTGCACAGACTGCTGTCACGCAGTATTTGACGTTTCGTTAATAGAAGCACTGTACATTCGCCAACACTTTGATTCCCTGGACAGAAAGCAGAGACGCGCTGCCCTGAATATTGCAAAAAAGGCGATCAAGTCCTGGGACCAATTAGTCACAACCAAGGCAGACATCTCACATGCCCGCATAAGATGTCCCTTGTTGGCTGACAGCGGAGAATGCGTCTGTTATAAGAGTCGGCCCATAAACTGCCGCACCTATGGGATCCCTACGGTGATCGGTGATAAAAGCCATGTATGCGGACTCTCCGGCTTTGAGCAGGGGACAACCTATCCTACCCTTAATCTGGAACCCCTGCAGAAGAGGCTCTACGAACTCTCTGTAGCGTTAGAAGGTAATGAGCGTGGCAAAAGACGGTGGCCAGTGGCTGCTATACTACTTTGAAGTCCCGGCCGACATAGCCTCCTCAATCACCTTTATGCCCTTTTCAAGTATCTCCGCCCTCTCCCTGTACGCCGTTTCCTGATAAATTCCATGTGCAGTCTTATAGGCATCCAGGGCCTTATCCAGTTCATTCCTCTTTTGGTAAATATCACCTATTCCAGTAAGATATAGCCCGACCTTGCCGATATCCTCGAGCTTTTCCACCAGCTCTAGTGCTCTAAAATAGTATGGAAGGGCCTTATCCAATTCCTCTAGCTGTCTGTAGAGATCAATGATTTTCTCTGCCAGCAAAACAGTACTTACTGGGTCGTTTTTCTTCTCACATATTGCCAGTCCCCTCTGATAGACAGGTATGGCCCCCTTGAAATTTCCCCGCATTGTGCGGAGATCGCCTATCTGCTCACAGATATTTGCGACTTCCACGTCTTTTCCGTCAGCGGCCTCAAAAATTTCAAGGGCCTCTTCAAATTTCTCAATGGCATCCAGGGACCTCCCCTGGACACTCATAGTCTTTGCCTCCCGGTACAGGGCTTCAGCCTTGGAGAGTCGCCCATCTTTCTCTTCTTTTACAGTCGAAGCCGCTTGCTCATCCATTTCATCCCCTTCCCGGTCTAGTGGCTGGCTGGCCCTCAATACGCTCGACAGCCTCACTAGCCAGTTCCCCAACGGTTTTGTATATGATGGATTGCCCATCAAAAAATCTGAATTCCCCCGTATCGTCCATCATTCCCTGTATGGCCTTCAACGCTTCCTTGGCTTTCATGCAGCCAAATACCCACACTGCAAGACCCCGTATCTTCGGCTCGGGATTCTTCAGCAGGGCAAATAAGGCAAAAAATTCGCTGGACCTCACCACCCGTGGATGTAATTCACCAATACGGCCAATTGCCCAAAGTACAGCCGGACAAGAGGGCGGATCGTTTATGAATCCAAGTATGTGCGGCAAGAATGAGCCATATATTTTAGGCTGAGCACGTATTATTTCGCCTAATGTCTCTATGGATCCCCAGTTC
Source organism: Thermodesulfobacteriota bacterium (assembly GCA_034718455.1). Classification (GTDB taxonomy): domain Bacteria; phylum Desulfobacterota; class Dissulfuribacteria; order Dissulfuribacterales; family UBA3076; genus UBA3076. The sequence continues at coordinate 2,110 of JAYEMY010000095.1, read as the reverse complement.
GTGGCTGCTGAGTCGCCGCTGGCCAGAAGAAGCCTCCTTACCAGGTCGCCCACAAGGGCAGACCTGTCTGTAGTCAAAGCCCCTGCTACTGCCCCCAGTGTGGTAATTGCCTTCCACATCAACATCTCATCTGTTGAATACAGAAGGCGTTGAATCTTTCTTAAAACCAAGGGGTCTTCAAGGGCCATTGCCCTGATTTTTTCAACCTCTCCATCCTGTACAAGGGTCTTGACCTGCTGTTTAGAGTACCGACGTGATCTCCTTTCAAAATAGGCCTTATCTTTTTCTTCAGCGGAAACCCGGGGCTCTGAGAGTAATTCCAGCTTCTCTTTGACACCCTCATGTGTGACCTCACGAACATCTTTTGCCATTCTAATAAAGACGAGCGCAGCCCTTACTACTCTGTCGTCCTTTGTCCGGCCGGTAGGTAGAACAAGGTTGGACTCAATATCATAATTCTCTAAAAAAGCATCCTGATAGTCCTCTCCCGGCGTAAGACTCCACGCCAGGTCCCAGTCATCATTGCAGGCAAAGCCAATTGCCTCAACCCAGGCTGCACCAAGATTGTGCCCTGTGACATCGTGTACATATACTGCTCCACACTCGCATGCGCCGCAGTCAAAGTCTCCAAGTCTCCTTGGCTCCACCTTCTTTGGACGATAAATGGGACTGTTACAGAATGGACAGACGGGCTCATACGCACTCTTTCCCCTTGCCATGGGCTGATCTTTAGCCTCCCTCTCTCTTTGACTCCGCCTTGGCGGAAACCATCTCCTCAAACTGAGGAGAAACCTCGTATCCTATCTTTTTGGCTTTCTCAAGGTAATCAAGGGACAAGTCATAATCCCCGTGGTAGTAGTAGGCAACAGCGAGGTTATTGTGGGCGACCCCAAATTTAGGCGCCAGACCGACTACTTTTTCCCCTGCCGCAATGGCGCTGTCCAAATCATCAAGCTCCACGTTGACAGTGACGAGATTCGCCAGGACAGTAATCATTTCCGGTTTGATCTCAACGGCCTTATTTAAATATTCCGCAGCATCCTCCCATCTCTGCATATGGATGTAGGCCGCGCCTATATTAGCCATGGCCTCAGTAGACTCGGGGCGAATCTTAAGTGTCTCTTTGCTCTCATTTATGCCGTCATCAAGTCTACCCATCTGGAAATAGAGTGTACTCAAATTGAGCCGTATCTCAAAAGACAATGGATCTAATTTCAGTCCATACTTGAAGACGATTTCTGCATCCTCCAGTCTCTCTGCATTATGATAGACCATTCCGAGCCTGAGGGCCGCAATGACTGACTTACGATTATTCTCCATTTCTTTTTCAAGGTCTTGAATCAATTGGTTCCGCCGGGTGGAACCATCTCGCTCCGGACGGGTCATAAACGCCTCCTTATATTTGAACATATAAATAAATTTTCTGACATAAATTAATAATTATAACATACTTTTTCCATCAAAGCATCCTCGGTATTTGAAACTCAGCACTGAAGCATGAGTCAAATTGACAGGGATATGCATAAGGTCATAGGGATTTTTTTATATAGTACTCCCATCCCTGTCACTATCAGGGGTATCTTTAGTTGGATCTTGGGCATGGGGCCTTTCTGCCATAGGGGGGGTGAGAGTTTTTGAAAAATGTCCGAGGCGAATTGCTTTTTTGCAAAGATTAACTGGCCCAAAAAAACTTGGCCACTGACGCCTAAAAGCCAAAAATCACGCATTAGGTTAGCAATAGGTTAGCAAAACTAAAAAAGAGTCACAAGCAAAAGCCTGTAACTCTCTGATTTTACTGGTAGCGGGGCGTGGATTTGAACCACGGACCTTCGGGTTATGAGCCCGACGAGCTACCAGACTGCTCCACCCCGCATCCGAAGGGCTTCTATCTTAAGAAGCCAAAAAGCAAGTTAATTCATAACCACTTGAATTTATTTTGTCAACACATTTGGCGCAATGTTGTGTGAAGCCGGAAGGAACACTCATGTCTACAGGATAAGCATTGCGTCGCCGTAACTGAAAAATCTATATCCGGCATTCATAGCTTCTTTGTAGGCAGAAAAAATCTTGCTCCTGCCTGCAAAGGCAGAAACTAATATTAACAATGAAG
>JAYEMY010000094.1:0-4045 GCA_034718455.1 Thermodesulfobacteriota bacterium | reverse complement strand
ACGTTCCGTTAACGCTTACCCAGGGAGCCGGGCTAAGGCGTAATCTAAAGATATGCCTGCAATCAAAAAGGCTTTTTTCCTGGAATTGGCACCTGATTTCAGCACAACAGAAGATTTAGAGATATGAAATTGTTTTGCCAGAAATTTCTGGCAGGCTTTGTTAGCCGCACCATCCACAGGGGGGGGCTGGACCTTGAGCTTAAGTGATAAACCGTGAAGGCCGGAAAAAGCCGTACGGGAGGATTTGGGTTGCACATGAAGATTCAGAACAATGCCATTTGGCACAACCTTCAGATATGGAGGAATTTTCATAGGGTTTCAGCCTGGCAAGCATTAGTTGTCTATTTATCTTTTTTTAATAAAAGGATCGTGCGTCCCAGATCCTGAACTTCCTCAAAAAGTTCTATAAATGCTGAACGGTTATGTTCCTTGATTATCTTTCTCAGGTCTTCTCCATATTGGCTGAATGTCTCAAGGATACTGTTCGTATATGGATTAGACATCTGAATGGTTGCATAGAGTTCAGGATCCTGATGATAGAGCCTGGCCACTATGTTCATCTGTTGTTCAAAACTTGGGGGTGCAAGTGCCAGTATCTGCTGGAGGTCCATTCCATGTTTATCCAAGGTCTTTCCCAGACAAAGAAGTATGAAATGGTTCAGTGCCTGGGCCCAGGCCATGCTGCGGTCGTGTTCTTCAGGCGAAACGACAGATATCACAGCCCCATGTTGCCGGAGAAGTCCTTCCCACCAGGTAAACCACTTTTTGCCACGCCCCGGACATAGTGCCACCCTTTTACTCTTAATGGAATCCTCAGCCGGCCCGAAAAGCGGATGGGTCCCTACTATCTCACAGCGGGTATGTTCCAACATGCATGCCACCTGCGACTGCTTAAGTGAACAGAGGTCTGTCATAAAGGAACTTTCCTGAAGCAGGGGACCTAGTTTGGCCACTTCTTTCGGGAACACTTCCATGGGGAGGGAGAGTATGAGGACCCGGCACTTCCGGGCCAGATCCTCAGATGCGAGTTCTGTGTGTAAATCAGAGATGAGTACTGGAAATCCAGCGCCTTTTAAGAATTTGGCAAACCATCCCCCCATGCGTCCCAGCCCGCCTACAATCCCGACTGTCAGAGGGCTTGTGCCGGGGACGATATCTGCATCTAGCTGCGATTTCACGGTTTTTTAGAAAAATTTAGGACCAAAGATCTCAGGTGTAAAGGCCCTTGCTCTAAGTATGTGGTCAGTGAGTACCAGACGTACCATAGCCTCGCACACAGGTACTATCCGGGGAATGGCCGATACATCATGTCGCCCTCCCACCTTGAGCTTAACGGGTTTCTCAGATACTGTTATAGTGTCTTGTTCTTTAGATATAGACGGAATCGGCTTTACAGCGACCCTTACAACCAGGCAATCACCATTTGAGATACCGGCAAGTATGCCTCCGGAGTTATTACTCAAAAATCCCCCTGGTGCCAAGGGATCGTTGTTTTCCGTTCCCAATAGCTCCGCAGACCGAAAACCGGCACCAATCTCTACGCCCTTTACCGCACCGATGGACATAAGTCCCTTTGCCAGTTCGGCATCAAGTTTGTCAAAAACCGGTTCTCCGAGGCCGGGCGGCACTCCTGTTGCTAATACTTCTACAATTCCTCCAACCGAGTCACCTTTGAATCTCACATCGGCTATTCGCTCTTCCATTTTCCCCGCTGCTTTAAGGTCAGGGCAAAAAAGTCTGTTTTGTTTGACTGCATCAAGATCACGTTTTTGTGCCTTCACTTTGCCCATAGCAACAGTATAAGCAATAACCGAAACACCCACTGTGTCTAAGAATACCTGGGCTACTGCGGCCGCAGCCACCCTTGCCGCGGTTTCTCTTCCCGAGGCCCTGCCTCCGCCCCTGTGATCGCGAATTCCGTACTTTTTCCAGTAGGTGTAGTCGCCGTGACCAGGTCTGAATATATCCCTAAGCTGGTCATATGCCCGGCTATGGGCATCCCGGTTTCTGATGATCAGTAATATGGGTGTACCTGTGGTATACCCTTCAAAGACACCTGAAAGAATCTCCACCTGATCAGGTTCCTTTCGCGGGCTTTCCGCAGCCCCTCCCTTCCCCGGACGCCTTTTGTCCAGGGTTTCCTGAATGACTGCCTCATCCAGAGCAAGGCGCGGTGGGCACCCGTCTATAACTACACCCAGGGCAGGACCATGTGACTCGCCCCAGGTGGTTATGCGGAAGAACTGTCCAAAGGTATTTCCCGGCACTTTTTATCTCAACTTCTTCGTTTATGGGGTGAGCAATGGGAATCGAACCCACAGCTTTCGGGACCACAACCCCTATCTTGTAATTTTGCCACTCCTCCCTACTACCCTTAATTCCCTTTAATTTCACTTGACTATCTATTTTTTAACATTCAGGGTAGCAAAAATGAAAAAAGGCCGTTATCTGATAAAAAGACACCAAGGCGTTTACGGATATGATTCTACAGCAAGACGATTTGAAAGCAAGCCCGATATTTGCTACTGGATCACATTTAAAATCGATGGCCATAAAAAGTGGGGAAAAGTTGGATTGAAATCCGAATAACCATGGAAAAAGCAGACATCCTTCATTTATAAGTTTACACTTTTGAAGAAGCTCACGCAGCAACCCATAGAAATTGTCGAAGAGGGCGTAAAAAATAAATGCATAACCCTTTGAAGTCAAATGGCGGAAGCGCATGGGAATCGAACCCACCCACCGAGCTCTTCACCCGGTGCACCGGATTTGAAGTCCGGGAGGGCCACCAGTGCCCTTTCCGCTTCCAAGCATTTTGTATCCTTGCTTGTTATAAGACGAGCTATAACAATGAGCCCACATAGATAACTCATAACGCATGACAAATCAAACCATAGACATCATCAATGTCCATCAACACAACCTAAAAGGCTTTGACCTTTCGATACCGCTGGGGAAAATTACGGTCCTGACCGGCCCCTCGGGCTCCGGCAAATCAACCCTGGCCCTGGATGTGCTTTTTGCCGAGGGTCAATATCGCTATCTTGAATCTCTGGGTATGGCGGTAAAGCGTATTGTCGACTTATGGGACAGGCCTTTGGTGGATGCGATAAAGGGCCTCCCTCCCCCCATTGCTCTTGAACAGAAGCCCTTTGTGCGCAGTTCCAGGTCCAGCGTAGCTACACTAACCGGCATAGCAGACTTCATGCGTCTGTTTTTTGCCACATGTGGCCGTCCGTATTGCCCGAAATGCCAAATCGAGATCAGTGCCCTTAGTGTAGATCAGATGGCTGACAGGATTCTGGATTTCCCAAAGGGTACAAAATTGATCCTGATGGCGTCCCTGACTAAAAGAATGGATCTGATACCCCTGGACGACATACTGAACCATTTGAAAAAGGATGGCTTTCTCAGGGTAAGAATAGACAAAAAGCCACTTACCCTGGATGCCCCGGTAACATTTTGGGAAAAACCCAAGTCCCTGGAACTGGTAGTAGATCGCCTGATAGTGAAACCAGGGATACTTTCACGCCTTGCAGATTCTCTTACCCTGGCCCTGAGTCAGGGAAACGGTTCCGTGGTGATAGAGATTCTACCCGAAAAAAAAGGGGGAATGCCTGAGATACTTACATTCAGTGAAAAGATGACCTGCCCTGAATGCCAAGAGTCTTTTCCCGCTCTCAGCCCCAGGATATTTTCATCCAGCCACCCGGATGGAATGTGCATCTCCTGCAATGGCAAGGGCAAAAACAAATCAGATCAACCTTGCCGAAAATGCAGCGGGACCGGGTTAAACCCATTTGCCCGAAATGTCCGCATAGAAGACCGAGGCTTTCCTGATCTCATGACATGGTCTGTACACAAGACCTACCTATGGCTACTTTCCTTTTCCGCGGATTTTTCAGAAAAATCCCATGTAATTAAAAACATCCAGGCAGGAGCCCGCATTATCGAAGCCATTTCCTCCCGGCTCAGGCCCTTAGAGGAAATGGGTCTTGGTTACCTCGAACTTAATCGACCGACAACAACCCTGTCGGGCGGAGAA
>JAYEMY010000093.1:0-15278 GCA_034718455.1 Thermodesulfobacteriota bacterium | reverse complement strand
CTGGAGTTAACGACGGGATTGTGCCCTATGAAGGCGTGATGAGTGATTCGTCAGATCCGATTGTTAAAAGAGAATCAGAAGTACACGAGCGGGCACTTTTGTATGTCTCTGCTACCAGAGCGAAGAAAGAAGTCCTTGTGACTAGTTTTGCAAAGCCGAGCAGGTTTTTGGGAAATGGGGTCAAGTCTGCTTGTGACCTTTGTTCAAGATTAGCTATATTCTAAAGAGTGCCTGAACGAAAACCCCAAATTTTGTTTTCTCAATTAGGTCGTGGACAATTAACATATGAAGATTACTTCCTTTTTTTCATAGCATAACACCACTAAAAAAACCTGCAGAAATTGCAGAAATTACCAAAAATCACGCACCAAGGTAGCAATAGGGTAGCAAAACCAAAAAAGAGTTACAAGCAAAAGCCTGCAACTCTCTGATTTTACTGGGGTGAGCGATGGGAATCGAACCCACAGCCTTCGGGGCCACAACCCGACGCTCTAACCGTTGAGCTACGCCCACCACTGATTTTTTATTACATTACCATATATTTTCCAGATCTGCACACGTTAGATATCCGATGTTGATCGACATGGCATTGTTTTGAACTGTTTAATATTGCAATTAGAATAAAAATTAAAAAAAGAGTTTCAAAATATTAAACAAAATGTTCGGGAAAATCGATAAAGATAAAAGACTGTAAATTTATCCATAGGCATAAGACTGTAAATACTCATGACAAGTGGCTTTGAATAGCTATAAAATGGCAAAACTTAGGGACTTTACCCCAATTGGAATATTGGAATACTGTTGGATACTTTTTAGTAAATCCGCCCTTGGCAAAGAAAGAAATTCTGACTAGTATTAATTTAGGAATTTCAATTTCTAAAGGACAGCGGTATCAAATCAGGTCATAATCAGCACATCTTTAAAATAAAATAGAATAAAATGGCATCCTTCATTCTGTAGTTTACACTTTTTCAACATAGACGGATGCTGGCCATTAGCTGTTAGGTATTAGCTGTTAGGTAAAAACATTGTATAAAAACGGATTGTTAAGCTAAAGCCTAACGGCTAATAGCTAATCGCACAAGTCATATTTTTTGAGGTATATTATCCCTAAAAGTGTAAACTACTTTTGGCTTGCTATGAAGGATGCCAATAAAACCAATGAATTTTCTCTGTATTAAAAAGGCACTTTTTCTTTTTTTGCTGTGTTTGATCTTTGGTTGCTCCGCAGCCAAGGTCACAAACGTAAATCATAATGAATTTTCCGCCAATTGTACCTCCGAGGGAAAAATCCGTATTCAGGATAGCGAAGAATCTCTGGCCGGCATTTCTCCATCAACACAGAAAGACGCTGAAAATGCAAAAGAACATATATCCGGATTTTTAGAGAATTCCAAAGGCTACAGTAAAGCTAAAGGAAAAGAACCAGATGGAAATCAAGATTTTTTAGATGCCGCTTTGGACTATTGCAAGACATCCCAGGAATTCTGGGCTGAAGGTTACCTGAATAAAGCCATCGATGCCCTGGACCAGGCATATGGACTCATTCTAAAGGTGGATCAGGGAAGTAATCCGGAATTTATCCAGCAAAAGGAAGACCTGAGATTTATGATTTCCAAGCGAATTTTGGAAATCCACGCATCGCGATATACGGCAGTAAACGGGAATCACAAGGCCATTCCTTTGATCATGAACAGCCATGTAAAACAGGAGATCCAGAGATTCCAAGGATGCGAAAAGAAATTCTTTATAGAGTCTTACAAACGTTCAGGGAAGTACCGGAACGAAATCGTTAATGCCTTGAAAGAAGCAGGACTGCCTGAAGATCTCTCATGGTTGCCCCTTATCGAAAGTGGGTTCAAGGTGAAGGCTTTATCCCGCGCCCGCGCCCTTGGACTGTGGCAATTCATTCCCTCCACGGGCTACAAATTCGGCCTGAACAGGGATACCTGGATTGACGAAAGATTGGATCCTGCCAAATCCACTGCCGCAGCTATTTCATATTTAGAGGAATTGCATCAGATATTTGGGGACTGGACTACTGTTCTCGCAGCATATAACTGCGGTGAAGGAACGGTACTCCGAAAAATTCGCAGGCAGAAAATCAATTATCTTGATAATTTTTGGGATCTATACAAAAAGCTTCCAAGGGAAACTTCTCGCTATGTTCCCAGATTTTTGGCCACGCTTTATATAATAAAAAATCCGGAAAAGTATGGAATTACTTTGGATGAACCGGACAAACCGATACCCTATGAAGTGGTAACCATTGAGAAACAAGTCAATTTAAAGACAGTTGCCGCCAACCTGGACATACCTGCCAAAGACCTCGCCGCGCTGAACCCGGAACTGCGCTATAATGTCACTCCAGGTGTTCCCTATGCCATCAAGGTTCCTCTGGGAAAAGGCAAAATCCTTCTTGCCAAAATCGCAGATATTCCAGAGTGGTTTCCACCAAAAAGGGCTTATGTGTATCACATGGTTCGAAAAGGAGAGACACTTTCAATTATAGCCCTTAAATATCATACGAGTGTTCGAAATATTATCCAGGCAAATAATATTCGCAGAAAACATTTTATACGATCTGGACAAAAACTAAAGATACCTGTTGCCGGCAAAAGAACCTCAAAATTATTAGCCAAAAGTGCTGCGACTATTCATAATGGAAAATATTCAGTGAGAAAAGGGGACTCGCTGTGGCTTATCGCCAGAAGTTTCAACACAACAACAAAGGAACTTTGCAGGCTCAACAATTTGTCGTCAACTCGTCTTCATGTAGGCCAACAGTTAAAAATTACAAAAGTAAAACCCCAAACTAATTCTGGGGGAAAAGAAATGTATCGCGTCAAACGTGGAGATAACCCCTCACAAATCGCCAATAAGCACAACATGTCTCTGTCCCGATTACTCCGCATCAATAATCTGGATATTAATTGCAGGATTTATCCAGGACAGGTACTCGTGGTCAGCAACTAGTCACAGACAACTATATACGTCGTCCTTCGAAAAAAATAAGAAGATACTCGGCATCCTTCATGACAGGTCAAAAGTAGTTTACACTTAAAATGAGCGATTAGCCTTTAGCGGTTAGCTATTAGCTTAATGATTACAGGATATTTTGCTATTACCAATTTTCATCCGTTGGGTGTTATTTCTAATTAACGTAATGCCTTGATTTTTCAAAGCTAATCGCTACACTTAGTTAGAATTATAGCACAAATGGAAAGTCGAAATTTGTGTGCCAATTTGAAATCGGTTTTTCATCAAGGCGAAGCGATTTCATGAGTAGTCTCCAAAGTAACACCTGACAAAAAGTATGAGTAAAATTTAAAGGAGAATGTTGTAATGATGGAAGGTCGAGTGAAATGGTTCAATGACAAGAAGGGTTATGGTTTTATTGAGGCGGATAACGAAGGTGATGTCTTTGTACATTATAGTGCTATCCAAGGGGAAGGATTTCGTTCTCTGCAAGAGGGAGACAAGGTAACTTTTGATATAGAGCAAAGTCCCAGGGGACCTCAAGCAGTCGATGTCAGGCGGGCCGGATAAGCAAGATTCTGAAAGAAGGTTTCTTGGAATAATTTGTTCAGAGGAACCTTCTTTGTAAAAAAAACAAAATTACCTCTCCAAGACAAAAAATACTCCTTTTGGAGAGTGGGTCAAGGTACCTTCAAACGTGCTTTTTGTAGCGCAACGTACAGAAAAGGTCCCTTTGAAGATTTTTGTTATCTCTTCCTTGGTAAAACGATAAGGACCCCTGTCTCCCGGCTCTTCACGACTGAACACCTTTAGAAAAAGCCTGCCGCCGGGACGAATGATTTGTGCAACATGGTGGACATACTGTTTACGCTCTTCAGGAGGAATACCATGAAAACATCCACGGTCAAAAACATAATCAAAACTCCCGAAATAAACCAAGGATTGGCAGACGTCGGCTATTTCATATATAAGATGCGGATTTAAAGTGCCAAAACGAAGACGGGCTTGCTCAACTGCTTCGGTAGCTATATCAACAGCTACAACTTCATATCCCAGAGCTGCCAGCCTGGCCGCGGTCGTGCCAGGCCCGGATCCCATCTCAAGCAAACGCCCTGGTAAAGGGGCATATTCTGATAGAGCTATGATCAGGTCTTCGTCAAGGCAATCAGTATACCATGGCATATCCTCAACCGGGACGGTATTATAGAAGTCCTCCCAGGTTTGGCCACTGGGACCGCGACCTCTTTTCCCGGATAATTCGGACCTGGGTTTCATTAAATCCGAGAGGGTACCCCTGGCTACCAGTTCAATACTATGGTTGTCAGGGTCTTTGAGAGTAAGCACCAGCTCTGTTCTCTGCCGTTCTGATGGGCCAGCCACTTGAAGCCCCAATGCCTTGAGCCTGTTTTGAGCTTGCAGGAATTCCGATATTGGTAACCAAAAGGTTACTGTTATTCTGTCCGTTTTTGAATGGCATTCTACAAATCGCAGGGCAGTCTGCCCTGTTGATACCTCCCATGTTCCATCCGGCAAAGATCTTGCCATCATGCCGAGCTTGTCTCTGTAAAATCCAAGGGACTTCGAACGGTCACTCACCGGCACAACCACACAGCACATATGTCGCAACACGAGTGGGGCCTCAAGGGCTTGAGCAGTATCGTTTTTCATGTTAAATTCCGCTAACTAACAACAATAGAAGGTATACTGGGCATCTTTCATAACAAGTCAATATTGGAAATCAAAAAATAGAGCTGATTAATCGAGTTGTTGTCCAGTTTTATCCAATTTCCAATTTCGGCATCCAGCATTCGATTCGATAATAAACCTTTTTGGAGAATAAGTGTAAATATACAAATGAAGGATGCCAATAATATACTGCATAACTTGTTTTTGAGAAGAAAGTCTTGACAGTTCCACGAACCATTTTTATTATCAGATACAATTTATCGCGGGAATAACTCAGTGGTAGAGTGTAACCTTGCCAAGGTTAAAGTCGCGGGTTCAAATCCCGTTTCCCGCTCCAATTATTTAAATAATAGGGTAGCATTGGCTGCCCTTTTTCGTAAGCGTTCACATGGCACCGCATCTGCTTTGTTGCTGGGCACTTGAAGTACAGAAAGTACATCTGCCTACCACCCGTCGCCTCGCATCTGCAGCACCCTGTAAACGCTTACAGTTCGGTGGGTACGGTAAAACGGGCGTTGTAATCCCGTGAACGGCTGCCCTTTCTCTTTCCCGCAGTTATGAAAAGACTTTCTTTGTGTCTAATAATTCCGCTGACAATTCTAGTAATTTTCATGTTCAATCTGGAAGTTTTTGCAGGGGCCAAACTCCAAAAGCCTAAGGTAGAGCAGGTCACGACCACCTTAAGCGGCCGGGTGGATCTCTGCCTTTCCTGCCACAAGGAAAAACCGGATAAAGCCCACGGGAGGGAAGTCCTGGGATGTGCTGTATGCCATAAAGGAAACCCGCTCTCCGGCGACAAGCAACGTGCACATATGGGAATGGTCCTGAATCCGGGAGAACTTCGATTTGTAGATCAAACCTGTGGTCAGTCCGGCTGCCACCCAAAGCAGGTCACCTGGGTCAAAAACTCACTGATGGCTACAAATCGTGGCATTATCAGTACCCTTCGTTTTTACTGGGGAGAGAGCCCATACCACGATGAGGACCTTTCGGTAAAAATACTGAAAGATACCGGCATGAACTCCAATGCCCTTGACTATTACAGAAAATTGTGTGCGAGCTGCCATCTATGGGTTGAGCGCGGAAGTCTTCCCAGCTTTCTGTCCGACAAAGGCGGGGGGTGTACTGCTTGTCATTTTATTAAGGACGAAGAAAAAAAACCAAAAAACGAGAGACATCCCGGGATAATTAAGGTCATTCCCATTGAAAACTGTGTTCTGTGTCACAATCGAAGTGGGCGTATCGGGCTATCGTATCAGGGGCAATTTGAGTCCGAGGGCTATGGCACTCCGTATGAAGAAGGCGATTTTTCCTCCAAAGAGTTAGTTGACGACCGTTTTTACCGGATATTTAAGGACGATATTCATCACGAAAAAGGCTTGACCTGTATCGACTGCCATACCCAAAAAGAAATTATGGGAGACGGAGAGCGCCATGCACATTTTGAAAAGCAACTGGAGGTTACGTGTCAGGACTGCCACGGGACCTCTAAAACATTAGCAGCCATTGTTGCGGTCAACAAGCCTGATCAAAGCACGTCCATTACATCTCAGTTTTCCCCGGACTATCCTAAATCACCAAATCACCAAATCACCAAATCACCAAATTCCCCCAAGCTCAATATCCAGCAAAAAGACAGCACATTTGTGCTTGAAAACAAACAAAACAAAAAACTTCATCCGCTCCACGCTCCTAATCCGGTTGCCTGCCTGCATCCCACTCATCGCCGCCTGTCCTGCCAGGCCTGTCATAGTACATGGGTACCTCAGTGTTACGGCTGTCATGTCCGGATGGACAGAAGCAAGACCCAGTTGGATAAAATTTCAATAAAAGAGACTCCTGGGCTTTGGGAAGAGTTTCGTTCATTTATCCGCTACGAATGCCCGCCTTTGGGAATATTTGAGCATGGCGAAGAAGGACAGGAGGCTCTTTCTGAAAAGGGCTCGCTCAAAGCCGAGACTGGAGAAGTGGTTGTCCTTGTACCAGGGTGACAGGATTTCATTTCCTTCCTGGATGGAGGCGGCAAATGGAAACGTAATTTCAGACGACTCACTGTCTCATGGATGGACCCCCATACCACGCAAAAGCAGGGACGCTCCTGCGGGGAATGCCACCAAGACCCAAGGGCATTAGGGCTCGGTCAGGGCAGTCTCTCATTTGGACCTGATGGATGGAAGTTCACATCTTCTCTGTCCGGTCCTTCTACCTCCTTGGACATAGACCACCCCCTGGATGCCTTTGTCGACATAAAAGGCAGATCCCTGGTCCGCACATCAAGAACGGGACTCAGACCCTTTAACTCACATGAACTTGATAAAATCCTCTATGTTGGACTTTGTCTTCCATGCCACACAAATTTTAACGACCCTGTAATAAAAAATTGGACTCCCGAACACGCACCTTCCCCTTGTCCCTATGCCGGTTTTGCCGGCCAGCATACTTCACGACAAATCAAAAGTAGTTTACACTTAAAATGAGCGATTACCATTAAGCTAATTGCTAATGGCTAACAGCTAATCGCTACACTTTGTTAGCACTTTGTTGATCTTGTATTTTGGCAGTGAAATTTGAAAAGAGTAAGACATATATCATGGCAAATTTAAAAGAGTCCAGCCGACCGTCTTCATCAAGTCCAGCCGGTAGTTTTCCCAATACAGATCTGCTGCTGACTAACAACGCACTTGTTGTGTTGGCCCGTAGATATCTGAAGAAAGACGAACAGGGACAAGTTGTTGAAACTCCTGAGGAAATGTTTAGGAGGGTGGCAGGGACAATTGCCAAGGTAGATCTCATGTACAATGAGAATGCCGATGTAGATGCCCTTGCCAAGACCTTTTATGAAGTTATGACTTCTCTGCGGTTTCTGCCCAATTCGCCGACCTTAATGAATGCAGACAGAGAGCTTGGACAGCTCTCTGCATGTTTCGTGCTTCCAATTGATGACTCCATTGAAAGCATTTTTGAGGCAATACAGCATACTGCCATGATTCATAAAAGCGGGGGAGGCACAGGCTTTTCCTTCTCAAGGATACGTCCTAGGGGGGACCGGGTCAAATCCACGCATGGAATCGCAAGCGGCCCGATTTCCTTTATGACCATATTTGATGTGGCTACTGAGACAGTTAAGCAGGGTGGTACCAGGCGGGGTGCCAACATGGCTATTCTAAGAGTGGATCACCCTGATATTGAAGAATTTATTACTAGCAAGACACGTATTGACAGGCTCAACAACTTCAATATTTCCGTGGCGTTGACAGAAAAATTTATGGAGGCGGTTGAGCGGGGGGAGGACTACGCGTTGGTTAATCCTAGGACCGGCAAAGAGGTCCGTGGGATATCCGCATCGGCTGTTTTCGACAAGATAGTGGAATCGGCCTGGAGTAGCGGTGAACCCGGGATCGTATTCCTGGACAGGATCAACAGGACAAATCCTACTCCTGATTTGGGACAGATCGAAAGCACGAATCCTTGTGTGACCAAAGATACCTTTGTTCAGACGTCGGAGGGACCACGCCAGGTATCAGACATCACAGGATACAGGGGAAATGTGGTGCTGGACGGTGATACCTATCCGATTGTGTCTGACGGATTTTTCTGCACCGGGTGGAAAGAGGTCCTCCGCCTTCGCACTCAGGAAGGTTATTCCTTGAGACTTACCAGTGATCACCTGGTTTTAAAGGCAGAAAAGATCACCCGAAAGGGAATTAAGACCGGCTGGATCAAGGCCGGTGATCTCAGGACCGGGGATAAGATTCTTATCAATAACCACCGCAGCCTTAAATCCTGGGAAGGTCCTTACGGAGAGGACGAAGGGTATCTGCTTGGTCTGCTCATTGGTGACGGGACCCTCAAGGAAGACAAGGCTGTACTGTCAGTCTGGATGCCAAGGGCCGTTGTAAATGGCGAGCCCTGGGCTGGTCATGGCCCACAGGCGGTCATGGAAAGGGTATTGGAACATGCCTTGAAGCTTCCGCACAGGTCTGACTTCAAGGGATGGATAGAGGTACCCGGCAGGGAAGAGTATCGCCTCTCCCTTGGATACATCAAGAAGGTTGCTGCTCGGCTTGGTCTGAAGCCCGGCAACAAGACTGTTACTCCGGAAATCGAGAAGTGTTCTTTTGCATTCTACAGAGGTTTCTTGAGTGGAATCTTTGATGCAGACGGATCTATCCAGGGTAGCCAGGCTAAAGGTGTAAGCCTGAGACTTTCCCAGAGCGACCTTACCATGCTGGAAACAGTTCAGCGTATGCTCCTGCGTGTTGGTATTGCCAGCCGGATTTACAGATACCGGAGACCGACCGGGAAAAGTCTGCTTCCGGACGGGCGAGGCGGGCATCGCGCTTATAAGACACGGGCTCAACACGAACTGGTGTTGTCAAAAGACAATCTCCAAAGGTTCCATGAGGTTATAGGTCTCACCGATTCAGAGAAGGCAAAAAGGCTTGAGAGACTTCTGGGCAGGTATAACCGGCATCCCAATAGGGAGCGGTTTGTTGCAACTGTCAAGGACATTGAACCAGATGGGGTTGAGGAAGTTTATGATATTTCTGTAGCCGGGATTCACGCCTTTGATGCCAACGGGTTTGTAGTCCACAACTGTGGCGAGCAGCCACTTTTACCCTATGAGTCATGTAACCTGGGTTCCATTAACCTGGGCAGGTTTGTGAATGATGGCGAGATAGACTACCCGGCCCTTAAGGAGACCGTGTGGCAGGCGGTCCACTTTCTGGACAATGTGATAGATGCCAACAAGTTTCCCCTTGAAGAGATCCGCAATATGACTCTCCGAACCAGAAAGATCGGCCTTGGGGTGATGGGCTTTGCTGATTTACTGATATGTTTGGACATTCCCTATAACTCTGACCGGGCCGTTTCCCTGGCCGAGGAACTCATGTCTTTTATGGACAAGGAGTCAAAGGCAGCCTCTGCAGAACTTGCGAAAAAACGGGGGAATTTCCCTGCCTACAAAGGAAGCATTTACGATAGTCCGGAAACCCCTTTCATGAGAAACGCCACTACCACCACTATCGCACCAACTGGCACCATCAGCATTATTGCAGGAGCATCAAGCGGTATTGAGCCTCTGTTTGCAATCAGCTACATCCGGCGCGTACTGGATGGTACAGAACTGGTTGAGACACATCCCCTGTTTGTAAAGGCCATGGAAGCCGCTAGTAAATACTCTGATGCCTTGATGGAAAAGATTGCAGAAGTCGGATCAGTCCATGGTCTGGATGAGGTGCCGGAAGACCTGATAAGAATATTCGTCACCTCCATGGACGTCTCACCCGAGGACCATATAGCCATCCAGGCCGCATTCCAGAGAGACATTGATAATGCGGTCTCTAAAACCATTAACTTCCCTGATGATGCAAGCAGGGACTCCATCCGGAGTGCATACCTGTTGGCCTGGAATCAGGGGCTTAAGGGCATAACTATCTACCGTAGCGGTAGTAGGCCGGTCCAGGTCTTAAGTCTGAAAAAGGACACAGAAGGGATCGATGCAGCAGAAACAATCATGCAGGTGGGTACAAACGGGAAGATCGCTCCCAGGCCCAGGCCGCTTAAAACTCACGGTATTACAGAGCGGGTACGGACAGGGTGCGGGAATCTCTATGTAACTGTTAACTGGGATGATAAAGATATATGTGAGGTATTTGCCCAGATGGGTAAAACCGGTGGATGCGCGGCCTGTCAGATTGAGGCTGAGAGCAGACTGATTTCCCTGGCACTCCGTTCAGGGATCAGGGTCCAATCCATTGTAACCCAGCTTGCCGGTATCCGTTGTCCGTCTCCCATATGGCATAAAGGAAACCAGATTCTTTCTTGCCCTGACGCCATTGCCAAAGTGCTGGGCTCTGTGAGCGGCATAGAGATAGAAAAAAGAAACCCGGCTTTTATGAGTTGTCCTGAGTGCGGAGCGGTGCTTGAGCCGGAGGGCGGTTGTTTCCTCTGCCGGTCTTGTGGATTTTCAAAATGCGATTAATCCCTATACTATCAAGTTATTTATTGTACGTTCCTTAGTATTCAGCATTGTTTACCAAAGAATGTAATCATGCTTTGATATCCGAATTCCTGTAAATCTGATTAGTCCTTTACGGCTCAACCGTAATTTGTGTGATGCCCAAACCCGTCAACCGGAATCAATGTGGTGAATAAAATCAACCAGTTACGCAAAACATTGCTAATATATCAACGGTTTAACAAGGGTATAAAGGGTAAAAAAATGTCAATATTTAATATTGGCATAACTACCTGTAAAACAATGAATAATTGCCAAAAAAGGGACGATTTACCACACCAGTTCCGGTTGACCCGAAATAGAGCAGTACAATGAGGAGAAAGATCATCACGGCAGTATGCCGGGATGATCCACAGGACCCTGATGATTAGGAAGAGGAAATACCTGAATCTGGTTTGTCGCTCATGTTGCTATATACTCAGATTTTATTATCCAAAGATGCCCTTTATTAAATTGTATTATTCGCCAAGCCCTTTTTATTGTCATTTTTTTGGATATCTTGACATCCTGAACCATAATTTGGTAGTTTTTTAAAAAAGGTTGAGAATTTAAAAGACAGCTGTGTGGACCTGAGCTTCAAGTAGACGCCAGACAAATGGCAGACAGAAGATCATGTACTCTGCTTTATGTCCGTAAAGCCTTATCTTAATCCGCCCCCCGATAGTCTCAATAAGGGATAGATACAGAGAGGAACAAAGGCCTATCAAAAACAGGGCTACAAGGATTTTTGCCAGATTACTCTGGTACAGAGCCTTTCTTATTATATAACCGATCCCATTAGTTGCAGCCAAAAATTCAGCTATTATGGTGCCGACCAGGGCCATTGTCCCGCTTCCTACTATCACGGTTGTGATCTTGTCCAGGTTTTCAAAGGTCCTTATGGAAAGCTCCAACCTCCAGTTGATTCTGCCTGTTATCCTGAAAAAGTGCTCGACCTCTTCCACAGACTTTGCGAATATACCTATGAAGCTCAGAAGCACAGGGAAGTAACATATCATTGCCGCTATTAGGAGCCTGGATGCCAATCCATCACCAAGGAATAGGAATATTATGGGTGCAACCGCTACTATGGGATACGCCTGGAGGTTATAGGCCGCTGTGCGCGTGAGGTTGCCGGGCCAGGTACCCAATCGGCCCACGAGCCCGACTGCCGTTGCAAGTACAATAGCAACCATATGTCCTGCTATTGCAACAGCCAGGGTATCCAACACTGCTTTTACGTATAGCAGGCCATTCTGACTAGCTACCTGTAATACTTCCAAAGGCGGCGGTATCAGGTAGTCAGAAAAACCGTATACTATCTTTACGCCCCATAGCAGGCCTAAAGCCGTTGCATAAATAGAGATGAATTGAAACAGGCGCTTCAGGGTCCTCACGGCCTTGGCTCACTGGTGCTTGCTGCGGATCTGAGGATTGCGTAGACTCGTTCTTGCACCAGCTCTTCAGGGGTCTCCATGCCATCTTGCCGGTCAATGCCGGTTATTTTATGGATTTTATTAGTGCCGGCTGTTGAGCCGTGGGGAAGGACATATATGGCCTGTGAAAAACGGGCTACTTCAAGGGCATTATGGGATATATAAATAAATGTCTTTTGAGGAAACAGGGTTTTTAATCTTTCAAGGATGTGGTTCCGTGTGGGCTCATCCACATTGGCGAGCACTTCATCTGCTATCAGCAGATCAAATTCCTGTACCAGATATCTGGCAAGATTTATTCTGTTTTTCTGTCCCATGGACAGCCCTGAAAAGCGGCTTTCCAGATGGGCCTCCATTCCATAATCCTTTAATATAGTAGTAAGGAGTGAGGTCTTGGAGGCCGGGGTCACAGACCTGAGATGTGCACCGACCGTATTCCATCCCGGTATGCGCTCTGCATTGTGGGTATAAAGGACGCGCCTGGCATTCGGGATATCAATTTCACCTTGCCCCGGGGAAAGTTCCCCACTGATAAGCTTTGCCAGTGTGCTCTTTCCCGTTCCTGAAAGCCCGAACAGGGCAAAAAAACCAGGTCCTTCTATTGACCAGTCAAGATTACTGAAGACTGGGAAACCCGCCCCGGGGTAAGTGTAGTGGAGATTTCTGCAGGCAATATGCATCTAAAGTGAGCTAAAATGCCTAAAGTGCTAACCGTTCAAAGGTTCAGTTTTTACGTTTTCCCGCAACATGCTTTATCGTTGCTGTTATACGGTATTTCAACCTGTAATGGTCGATAAAATTGCTTCACTTTGCTCGCAATGACATCAGGGGGGACTTTTTACGAGTCTATAAACTTTAGCTCACCGTAGGTAATCATTCACTCCCCCCCTGACAGCCAACAGCCTTTTTCGGGTTTCAAAGCACAATCCATTGAGAATACGCCTTTTGGTGCAACCTTGTCCGCGATTGAAACCCTGCAAAAGCCTGTCGGCTGCCAGGGAGTGTGAACGGTTACCACCGTAGGAACGTACAATAAATAACTTGAACAAATTAATGTCTTTTTTGCCGTCTTCTTCGTTGCTCGTCGATCACATAACCCGTTATGCTCGCTCCTCGCGCCTTGAATACAACAAAAAATCCTGTTCATTTTTGTTCAACTTATTTATCTCCCGTTCCTTAGGCCTTTTTTTTCTTCTTACGTCTTTTTTTGATGATCTTTTTGACGGTTTTGTCAAGCACGTCTTTTTTTAGCCTGATTATGTCGGATTCTTCTCCGAAGATCACGTGTTTCAGATACTCAAACCCGAACTGCATAAGGGCGACATCGTCTTTCAGGATTTTTTTAAGGGTATTATCATCCACTGCAAATGAGCCAAGAAAGGGGCTTTCAAAGACATATTTTCTGAATCGCTCCGTGTTAGTTGTGACCATAAAGAATAGTTGCTTTGCCTTTTCAGGCATCTTGGCCCCTTCACCAAAAGAGGCCTTGCGCAGAAGGAGTTCGAGCCATCCGCGATTCATGGAGTCATAGATGTCGGATTCCTGGTCTGCCCTCCATGAGTCAACAGTCCACTCGGTGGGTTCATTAAATCCCTTGCAGTGGTCTTCCCTGACCACAAAAAAGAATTCCTCTTCCTCTCCAGAGAGCTTATCCTGTTGTCTGAGACTGGCTATTCCTAAGGGGTAATAGCGACAGCAGACAGGACGGTCGGAATAGATCTGGCAACCCTTCGGACTGACAAAGGGGCAGCGTCCTCCTTCTTCTTCCAGCATCTTGAGCCTGGCAATTGGCAGTTCTGTCTGGCCAAGTATCTCAGGTGTCGTATAGAGCTGCAAAAACATATCCGCTGTGAGACCAAGCATGTTCTTGATTCGAACTATGTCGTACGGAGTAAGAATAATATTTACGTTGTGGCAGCACCGGTTGAAACAGGATATCCCAGGGTGACAGCGGAATTTAAACGCGCTGTCCTTTTCAAGACGGACAGGATCTATCACCCCGCCGGGTTCACTCATCTTGAGGGCACTGTCAACTTCTTTTTCAATGTGTTCAAGTGTCATTTTGTCTTATACCATGATAGCAATTCGCTAAATCAACGTCAATTCAACTATTCAACTAACTCTGTCCCACAAATACGCCTAGTTCCTTTTTAATCTCATCGGCCAGCCAATGCCTGATCAGGGTCTGATAAGGCATAGATTTCATGGTAGCCAGCTTCTTGATGGTCATGATCTGGAACGGGTCTATCTTGAGAGTGATATTCTTAAGTTTCCTTCTGCGTTTTCCTGATAGGATATCCTTGCGAAGATGTTCATCCAAACAAAGATCAACCGGGTCATCTGTGATTTCATTCAAGATGTTTTTATGATCGTAGTACTCAATCCAATTTTCCCGCTTTTCTTGTTGGGTATTCATTTTTTACCCCTGTGTTTTTTGTAATATCGCATTTCTGTATGTTTCATATCCCACCCGGTAATATGTCGAGCAAGGCCTTTGGGCTTTAGCTCAAAGATGATAGCCAGGTATCTTCCTTCGGATGTTGGACCAAAAGCGACATAGTGTCCTTTTTTTGTCCACCTGAAAAGAGGATTGCCGGTAAAGACATCTTCGGCCTCCCCAGGTTTTATCCCGTGACCGAGTTCGAGGTGTAAGGCATTGCCCTCATCCCATTCAAAATCAGATATCCGCAAAAAACAGTCCCTTTATATTGAAGTCCTACAAAGTATTACTTGACCTTTAAATTTTGTCAAGATGCATGTTTGGGTTTGCGGGGACAGGCGGCGTGGGATATGGTTTTGGGGTTCATGTACAGAAGACCTTAACTTCATAGATTTATGTCCGTGCCGGACGCACAGAAAGGAAGGAACCATGGAACCCAGTGAATCCTTGCTTAAAAAAGCATTGGTCTTAAAACCGCAAGATCGATTCTTGTTGATCGATGGATTTGTTCGTAGCCTTGATGAGCCAAATAAGAAGATTACCGCAAACTAACTCTGTCCCCTAAACTCCCATTGACAGTTGGAGGCCGATGTATTACATAAATAGACGAATTCGTAATACTGGAAAATTGACATGCCTATAGTAACATCGACAATAAAAGGCCAGATTGTTATTCCCGCAGCAATTCGTGCGAGGTTTAAGATCAAGAAGGGCACGCAAATCAACGTCTATGACG
>JAYEMY010000092.1:0-4063 GCA_034718455.1 Thermodesulfobacteriota bacterium | reverse complement strand
ACGCATAGACCCTTCATCGGTCTGTTTTTTTCGTTTCATTCTTGAAGGATATGATAACATGTTTATGCTCAGCACTGTTGACCAACGTGCAGGATTGGTTGAGGTGCGGGCAGTAAAGGGTTCTTTAAAGGACCTTTTGCCTATCCTTAGATCTCTAAAATCCATTATAGGACTTGATCGTATGGACTCAAGATGTAATGCCTGGATAATGGAACAACTATAGAAAAATGAAACTGTTAAATTTCAACAATGTGAATGCCATCAGCTCCCGGAGTAGATGGCGCAAAAAGCTCTACCTCGCCACCTTTGGCTGTCAGATGAACGATTATGACTCCCAAAGGATAGCTCAGATCCTCCGCAAGAAATACGCACTGACATCAGAACCTGATAATGCGGACCTGATCCTTATAAATACTTGCTCAATCAGGGAAAAGGCGGAAAACAAAGTCTACAGTCTTGTCGGCCGCTTAAAAAAGTTCAAGAAACAAAAACCTGATTTGATTATTGGTATAGCAGGTTGTGTTGCCCAGCAGGAAGGTGATCGTCTTTTAAAACGTCTGCCATTTATTGATCTGGTATTCGGACCACAGTGCCTTTACGATTTGCCTGACATGCTAAAGCACGTAGAAAACGGCATGGGGGCTGTCTTGCGTACTGAACTCAAGCCTGATTTTTTGATACCCCTGGTCACTGCCCCTCTGCCTGAGCCCAACCCTGTCCAGGCATTTGTGACTATCATGCAAGGTTGTGACAATTTCTGCGCCTTTTGCGTGGTTCCCTATGTACGGGGACGCGAAGTCAGCCGTCCGTCTGAGGATATCCTGGCTGAAATAAAGCAAATACTGGGTGAAGGGGTAAAAGAAGTTACGCTCCTGGGTCAAAATGTAAACTCCTATGGTAAAAAAGCAGGTGCCACCCACAGTTTCCCCGATCTTCTCCGTATAGTGGATAAAACTTCGGGTTTAGAACGTTTGAGGTTTACAACGAGTCATCCGAAAGATATTTCCCTTGATTTAATGAAATGCTTCCGGGATCTTGATACCCTGTGCGAACACCTGCACCTACCGGTGCAATCAGGTTCCACTACGGTTCTAAAACGCATGAACCGCCACTACACAAAGGACCAATATCTGGCAACAGTGGATAAGCTCAAGTCTTTCTGCCCGGACATTACCCTCACTACCGACCTGATTGTGGGCTTTCCAGGTGAGACGGACAAAGACTTCAAGGACACCATATCCCTGCTTCAGGCTGTAGAATTCGATCAGATTTTCGCCTTTAAGTACTCACCCAGACCCCTTACCCGTGCAGCCCGGTTTGATGACCATGTTCCTGAAGAAATCAAGGCGGAACGTCTTGAAGCAGTACTTGAACTTCAGAAAGAAATCGGGCTTATGCGCTACAAGTCTCTGGAAGGCCGAAAAAAGAAAATTCTTGTGGAAGGCATCAGTAAAAAAAACCCAAAGGAGCTTAGAGGTAAAACCAGAGGCAACCATGTGGTAAACTTCTCCGGACCTCAAAAACTTATTGGGGAATTCGTTACTGTGAAAATAATTAAGGCATGCTATCATTCCTTACGAGGGGAAATTCTAATCCCTTGAAAAAAAAGGCTCATGATATTAGAATTGCTGCTGGCAACTGATTATTAGAACTTAAATTAAGCGGTTAGCCTTTAGCAGTTAGCGGTTAATTGGCCGCTGTTTTCCAAATAGGTTACTAATACCTAAAAGCTAAATGCTAATAGCTGTTCATCACGGATTACCACACTAATCCGTGATGAACCATTTTTCAAAGCTAAACGCTAACAGCTAATTGCTCAACTCGGAGAAATCATGTCAAACATTTCCATGTATGTACATGCAATAACCTTGGACGCTGATTCCAACTCTCCAATTCTTATTCTGAAAGAAGAAAATGGGGAAAGGACCTTGCCAATCTGGATTGGTCTGTTGGAAGCCACCGCAATTGCCACAGAGATGGAAAAGATCGAATTTGCAAGGCCGATGACCCATGATCTTTCAGTAAATCTTTTAAAGAAAATGGAAATAAAGATACCCAGAATCGAGATATCCGATCTCAAGGATAACACTTACTATGCCCTGATAACCCTCAAGCAGGGAGACCGCGTGCTAACTGTAGATGCAAGGCCAAGTGATGCTGTAGCCATTGCCTTGAGGGCTGATGCCCGGATTTTTGTAAATGAGTCTGTACTCAAAATAACTCAGCCCACTAAAGGGACATTAATAAACAATGGAGAAAGAACTCCTAAGGAAGAAGAGATGTGGGGAAAACTTCTGGAAGAGATGGATCCCGCCGCGGTTAGATATAAAATATGATTACACTGCAAAAATCTGAAATATTGATGTTTGACCTCCACTGCCACAGTCTTTTCAGTGATGGAGAGCTTATACCCTCTGAGCTGGTAAGACGTGTGGAAATCCTTGGCTATAAGGCCATAGCCATTACCGATCATGTCGACTCATCCAACTTTGATTTCATAATTCCCCGATTGATCAAAGCAGCAAAAGACATCAATCGTTACAGCTCCACAAAACTCATACCTGGTGTGGAAATTACCCATGTTCATCCTGATCTGATTGCCCCTTTGGCAAAAGAATCCAGGTATCTGGGAGCTGATATATTGATCTGCCACGGGGAAACCATTATGGAGCCTGTCTGCCCGGGGACTAATCGGGCTGCTATTGATGCAGGCATTGATATACTTGCACACCCAGGACTGATCTCTGAAAAAGACGTGGAGCTGGCAGTCCGAAATGGTACTTTTCTTGAAATCTCCGGCAGAAAAGGGCACAGTTTCACAAATGGCCACGTAGCCAAGCTTGCCAAAGCTTATGGCGCAAAGCTTATAATCAACTCGGATGCCCACGCCCCGGATGACTTTATGAGCGCGGAAAGGGCACGGAAAGTAGGTCTTGGTGCAGGGCTTAAATCAGAGGAAGTTGAGTCAATC
This sequence comes from Thermodesulfobacteriota bacterium, assembly GCA_034718455.1. Lineage (GTDB taxonomy): Bacteria > Desulfobacterota > Dissulfuribacteria > Dissulfuribacterales > UBA3076 > UBA3076. The sequence goes on along the minus strand of JAYEMY010000092.1, from coordinate 1,092 downwards.
TATGAAGTGGCCTGGAACTGGGTCCGTTCCTTGTAAGCGTTCACAGGGCACCGCATCTGCTTTGTTGTCGGGCACTTGAAGTACAGGAAGTACGTCTGCGTACCCGTACGCCTCGCATCTGCAGCACCCTGTGAACGCTTACAGTTCGGTGGGTTGCGGTAAAACGGGCGTTGTAAGCCCGTGAACGGTTACAATTCCTTGATCTGAGCTTATATCTGCCATGCCTCGTGTTGCCTCTCAACGGAAAGCATGGCCTGCCCGGCATTTGTTTCGGCCATCTCAAGCAGTCTGCATTTTAAACCTCTTACAGGCCTTCCGAGCAATACCGTCCTGCCAGCCGTGTCGAATAGCCATTCTGAAATCAGACCTGAATCATCCAACTCTATGTCAAGTTTGAGAAAGGGATAAGCCTTGTCATCCCGGAGCACGACATTGTATTTGGGCCGGTGCTCCTTTATGAGCAAGGCTTCAAGTATAAGTGCCTCTTTTTCAGTAGCTGTGACTATAATCTCAAATGAACCGGCCAGCTTCATAATCAAGCCTGTCTTCGGCAATACAAACGAACCAGGCCTGAGATATGAGGCTATCCGCTGCCGCAGGTCCCTGGCTTTTCCAACATACAGGACAGTATCCTTTGGGTCTCTGAAGAGATAGACACCTGAGACCCTGGGAATTGTTGCTAAGTTTGTAATATTTGAAATCTCAAAACGGACCGGCTTCACCCTTATTTTACCCCTTGAAAAAATCATAAGCATTCACAGAATGTTGTGCCAGACCAGATCTGATAACTCTTCTACCAGTTTATAAACATCCGATCTCCCAAACTTCCAATTTCAAATTTCAAACCATACACCGGGTGCAGTCAGTGCTTTGCTATAAAGTGGATCGCTTTTTTCCTGCCTATAGGATTTAACGGAGTTAGTTTAATAATTTAATTGACGTTGATTTAATTATCTGAAGAGGAGTTGGCCCGGTATTTCGGTCCCCATGCAAAAAATAATGCTTGATCTGTCGGCAAATTTACGGTAATAATGCTGACTATGTTTACACGTGAGCTAAATAAAATAGAAACCTCAGCTTTTTTGCTTGGGC
>JAYEMY010000091.1:0-4074 GCA_034718455.1 Thermodesulfobacteriota bacterium | reverse complement strand
TTCACACTCCCTGGCAGCCGACAGGCTTTTGCAGGGTTTCAATCGCGGACAAGGTTGCACCAAAAGGCGTATTCTCAATGGATTGTGCTTTGAAACCCGAAAAAGGCTGTTGGCTGTCAGGGGGGGGGAGTGAATGATTACGTTTTTACCCTGATGTTTTCCAATCGGTGCGGTAAAACGGGCGTTGTAACCCCGTTAACGGTTACAGAAAATTATCCTTGAGATTTTAACCTTCAGCCTTCCCTGTGATTTCAGGCTTTTTGGCTTGTTCTAATGCTATCTCTCTCACCGATGTAAACGCTTTTGCCTGGGATGCTCCTGCTATGGCCTTTTCAGCTATTTGGTGGACCTGCTTCATGGCTGAGCTTGTTTCAGCTTTAAGTTCTGTAACCTTCTTTTCTTGAGAGGCGATGGTGTCCTCCAGAAACTCGATTTTTTGCTGATAAACCTTACGTTCCCACTCCATTTCTGTGGCGGCCATCTGCTTTTTTTGTTCCATTTCGCGGGTAACCGCTGCAATTGCCTCGCTTTTTTCTTTTTCGACTTCCTTCTGAAGTATATCTGGAAATTTCTTGGACTGTTCTCTCAGATCCTTTAGTTCGGATTCCTGTGCTACAAGCGCTGCCTCCCTCTCTGCAAACTCCTTTTCCGTGCTTTCTTTCAACTCCTGAAGTTCTTTTTCAAGAGATGCCTTATTCTCCTTATATTTATCCTCTTCTAATTTTCTGGTACGATCCCGTTCATAGATATACTCGGCTTGTTCACGTTCCCACTTCTGCTTTGTGAGCGACTCCTCCTCTTCTATCTCGCGAAGAAAACACTTTTTCTCATCTTCCCATTCAGCCTTTCCTCCCTCTATCTCTTTTTGAAGAGTGACTTGCAGCTCAGAGTATTTCCTTTCAAGAACCGTAAATTTTTCCTCATAATCCGACTCCAGCTTTGTTATGCTTGAAACGAATTCTGTTTCAGCTACGGCTCTTCTCTCTTCATAGGCATCAACCAGCTTATTCAAGGCATCAGATGCCTCTTCTATGTCATAGAGTTCTTTAAGCCTCTTTTCTTGAAGCGCTACTGCGCTCTTCAGTTCCTCAAGACGTTCGGCCTGAGAGGATAGCTTGTCTGTTAGATCGCTCAGGGTCTTTCCTAACAAACCCTTGAGATTAGTGACGTTTTCAATTACTCCGTGTACTGTTGCCTCTTTTGCGGCATCCAATGCTACCGCCTCTTTGTATTTTTCTGCTTCAGAGCGCCATTTTTCAGATTCTTTGGCCTCCTTCACCTTTTTTTTGTAAGCTTCGAGAAGACCGGAGTATTTTTCGATTATGTCTTTTTTGGTCATCTGGGATGAAATTTTGAATTGTTCCGCCATTTTTTACTCCATGGAATCTATTATTTGAACCTTTTGCAACCTATATTAATATATCAGTCCTTCCAACTTTAGAGAAGCTTAAACATTATTTATAACCGTTCACACTCCCTGACAGCCAACAGGGGGTGTGAACGGTTACTAGTAGCTAACAGCTAATGGCCGACATTCGTCTGTGTTGAAAAAGTGTAAACTACAGAATGAAGGATGCCCAATAATGATTGAGTTTTTCCTGGATTTTTTGTAATCTTGATTGTCTGTCCTTTATTGAAACTTTTTAGACTGTCCCTGAACACACACGAGATAATATGGATTTTTGTGATTTATACGATACATACTGCGAAAGCCGGGTCGTTTTGCTTCCCGTGGAGCCATATCTGATTCATGCCTACTGGGATGTTACCAGTAACGACATTGAGAAGGCGAAGCAGCGGCTGGGTGATGACTATGGACAATCACAGGCCATTTTGAGATTTTATGATGTTACTAATATCATTTATGATGGCACGAATGCCCATGGTTTTTTCGACGTGGATATAGATCTTCAAGCCAAAGACTGGTACGTAGATCTCTGGAGTCCGGATAAATCATACTTTGTTGATTTAGGATTTAAGACAAGAGATGATTTTTGCCTTTCATTAGCTCGGTCAGGTGTTGCCAAGACACCTTGTGCCGGGCCTGCTCCCAAAGCCGACGAACACTATATGCTCGTTGCAGAAGATGCGGAAAACGGCCTGTTAAAAATTAAGATTCCCGAAAAACCTATTCCTGATGATCTGATCGAAGCCGGAAAAGCAGAAGCACTGCCGGAGATCCGAAAAGTAGAACCTTTTAAAGAAGAAGGTCGACCAGAGGAAGATAAAAGCGCCCGAACAATCAATTTACCAAAGAGCATTCAAACCCAATTTGGGGAAAGGGTAGATTTTGATCTTACGGAAATGAGCGAGAAAAGACTCGCCCTTGGAATATCCTCAGAACATATCTCTTCGACACAGGGAAAGAACGATTCTGCTGACTGCGTTTGAAAATGGAAAAAGGTTATTTAGCCATAGTCCTTCATGCACACCTCCCTTTTGTGAGGCACCCTGAACATATAGATTCCCTGGAAGAGAACTGGGTCTTCGAAGCTATCACCGATACATACATCCCCCTCCTTTTCGTACTGGATGGTCTTGTAGAAGACGGGGTTGATTTTCGATTGACCTTGTCAATTACTCCCACTCTTGCCTCAATGCTCTCTGATCCGTTTTTGCAGTCCCGTTATCTGAACAGACTTGAACGACTGATAGAGCTTGGCAAGAAAGAAATCAAACGGACAAGATACCATCACGAGTTTAATATACTGGCTCTAATGTATCACAGACACCTTCTGCAAGTGCGCAGGGCATTCCTCAACCGCTATAATCTGAACCTGGTTGAGGCTTTTAAACGCCTGCAGGAGCTTGGGAAGATACAGATCATTGCCAGCGCTGCCACTCACGGATACCTTCCACTGCTTTCTGTCAATACATCGGCTGTTCGGTCACAAATCAAGGTCGGAATCAAAAATTATCAACAGATATTCGATCAAAATCCAAAGGGTTTCTGGTTACCCGAATGCGGCTATTATCCCGGAGTTGACGAGTTTCTCAGCCAGGAAGGCATTCGCCACACTATCTTGGAGACTCACGGTATCACCCGCGCTGAATCAAGACCAAAATATGGTGTGTACGCACCGATCTATTGCCCATCAGGAGTAGCTGCCTTCGGGCGCGATCCTGAATCGTCCAAGCAGGTCTGGAGTTCAAGAGAAGGTTATCCGGGGGATTATGATTACCGGGAATTCTATCGTGATATCGCCTACGATCTGGACCTTGATTATATCAAGCCCTATATTCATCGAGACGGCATTCGAGTGGATACCGGCTTTAAGTACTTTCGCGTCACAGGCAAGAACAATCATAAAGAGGTCTACATTCCCAAAAGGGCGGCTAGAAAAGCCGAGCTCCACGCAGAAAATTTTATGTTTAACAGGGAAAAACAGATTGAATATCTGTCTTCGGTTATGAATCGCAAGCCCATAATTGTGACACCTTACGATGCTGAACTCTTCGGCCATTGGTGGTTTGAAGGCCCTGCCTGGCTTAATTACCTGCTTCGTAAGATCGACTCAGAACAAAAAACGTTCCGGCTCATTACCCTTTCCGAATATCTGGAGGAATACCCGGTCAATCAGGCTTCAACACCTTCCATTTCCAGTTGGGGAGACAAGGGCTTTCACGAAACATGGCTCAATGGGACAAACGACCGGATTTACCGCCATCTGCATCAGGGAGCACAGCTTATGGAGAGGCTGGCGACGAATCATCCACGGGCCGATGGCCTGACAATGAGGGCGCTCAATCAAGCGGCAAGGGAGCTGCTGCTGGCGCAGGCAAGTGACTGGGCCTTTATGATCAACTCGGGCGCTATGGCAGAGTATGGGACTCAACGGACAAAGACGCACCTGTTGCGACTGAGCAGGCTTACGAAAGAAATTGAAGACCGGAAGATAGATGAAGGCAGGCTTTCAATAATTGAAAGCCAGGACAATATCTTTCCACAGATTGACTACCGATCTTATAATAATGCGATCGCATAAATCAATCACGAAGGCACGAAACAAGACATAAAAAAGATGAACATCGAACATCGAACGTCCAACATCGAATGAAAAACGAATATCCAAT
>JAYEMY010000090.1:0-4086 GCA_034718455.1 Thermodesulfobacteriota bacterium | reverse complement strand
CCTGTTATTGAAATGTCCACACCTTCAACTTTTTCAGGGGCACATTTTAGATTTAATACATCCATTATAATACCGGCCTTTTCCTGCCATGCCTCGTGTTGCCTCTCAACGGAAAGCATGGCCTGCCCGGCATTTGTTTCGGCCATCTCAAGCAATCTGCATTTTAGACCTCTTGCAGGCCTTCTAAGCAATACCGTCCTGCCGATCATGCCGATCAGCCATTCTGAAATCAGACATGAATCATCCAATTCTTTTGGAAGAATTATCTCCTTTGGCACAGGACTCTCTTGATAAAATTGACGAATGAATAAAGATAGTATTTCCTGATCCGTCTCCTCAATAATTCTGTTCAAATGGTGTATCTCCTGGCCCTGCACTACTCCGTCCCGCACCCTGAGTACAGCTAATGTTGAGATATCTCCACTGCGCGCAAGGCCGATAATGTCCCAATTGGCGTGCATGTCTGCTACTATTGACTGTTTCTCAGCAACTTTTTCAATGGCATAGACCTGATCTCTCAAGATTGCGGCTTTTTCGAACTCAAGTGCCTCTGATGCCTCTTCCATCTGTGATCTTAAAATCTTAAGAAGCGGACCTGTCTTGCCCTTGAGGAATAGCTTTACCCGCCTTACCTGATCAGCATAATCCTTTTCTGATATAGCCGTCACGCACGGGGCTGAACAGCGTCCGATCTGATGTAACAGGCAGGCACGAGCCCTGGTTTTCATAGATCTGTCAGAGCAAGTTCTAAGCCCAAACAGGGAGGAAATGGACTTCAGGGTCTCCCTTACCGCCCTTGCAGAAGGATAAGGTCCGAAATAGAGTACCCCGTCTTTTGCTCTGCGCCGAACAACGCTCAGGCGGGGGAACGGTTTTTTTATATCAAGTTTGAGAAAGGGATAAGCCTTGTCATCCCGGAGCACGACATTGTATTTGGGCCGGTGCTCCTTTATGAGCAAGGCCTCAAGTATAAGCGCTTCTTTTTCAGTAGCTGTGACTATAATCTCAAATGAACCGGCCAGCTTCATAATCAAGCCTGTCTTCGGCAATACAAACGAACCAGGCCTAAGATATGTAGCCAGCCGCTGCCGCAGATCCCTGGCCTTTCCAACATACAGGACAGTATCCTCTGGGTCTCTGAAGAGATAGACACCTGAGACCTTGGGAATTGTTGCTAAGCTGGTAATATTTGAAATCTTAAAACGGACCGGCTTTACCCTTGTTTTACCCCTTGGGAAGATCATAGGCGTTTACGGAATATTGAGATTAAGGAACGGGAGATAAATAAGTTGAACAAAAATTAACAGAATTTTTTGTTGTATTCAAGGCGTTAGGAGCAAGCATAACGGATTATGTGATCGACGAGCAACGAAGAAGACAGCAAATGCTGTATTCTGAGCAGGCAAATGACTTTAAAAAAGCGGATCAGAGGTTCCCTGCAACATCTTTTGCAAAGTAAGTAATTATGACATCGGCTCCTGCCCTGCGGATGCTGAGAAGTGATTCCTCAACGACCCTGGCCTCATCCAGCCAGCCCTTGGCAGACGCAGCCTTTATCATTGAGTATTCACCACTCACCTGATAAGCGGCAATTGGGAGGGTGAATTCCTGCCTCAGGAGATGGATTATGTCGAGGTATGGCATGGCTGGCTTCACCATGAGAATATCAGCCCCTTCCTCAAGGTCCAGCATGGCCTCCCTCATGGCTTCCCTGGTATTTGCAGGGTCCATCTGGTATGAACGACGATCTCCGGATTGAGGGGCACACTCTGCCGCTTCACGGAAGGGTCCGTAGAATGATGAAGCATACTTTACGGCATAGGAGAGAATAGGGACCTGGTCAAAATTCTGCTCGTCAAGGGCTTCCCTTATCACTCCCACACGGCCGTCCATCATATCGGAAGGCGCTACAATATCCGCTCCTGCCCTGGCGTGGGAGAGAGCAACCTTTGTCAGTAGCTCCAGGGTTGCATCATTGTCTATCCGGCCATTTGAGAGCACGCCGCAGTGCCCGTGTGAAGTGTACTCGCAAAGGCACACATCAGTCACAATAAGGAGATCAGGCACTGACTTCTTTATGGCGGATACGGCCTTTTGCACCACACCGCTCTTTATCCAGGCATGAGAACCCATTGGATCCTTTTTTTCAGGAAGGCCGAATAAAAGGATTGCATTAATTCCCAGATCAAAGACTTCCCTGGCCTCTTTTACTACCGCATCCACAGAAAATTGATAGCAGCCCGGCATGGCTTCAATAGGCTGCTTAATGCCTTTGCCATGTACAACAAAAAGTGGATAGATAAGATGTCTCGGGCTCAAGGTAGTCTCACGGATCATTGCGCGCAGAGATTCCGTGCGGCGTAACCTGCGGGGGCGATATTCAGGGTACATCATGGCAACCAATCCTCCAGTCTTTGAAGCAGATCATTTTCAGTAAAAGGCTCCTCAATAAAGCCGCTGCAACCCGCATCGTGTAAGCGTTCCCTCTCCGAAGAAGATGCCACCATACATATAAGCACCACAGGTATATCATCAGTCTCCGGGGACTGCTTGAGAAGCACGCTCATGGACAAAGCATCAAGTATGGGGACATCCTTACGTATGATAATCAGATCAGGCAACTCGGCCTTTGCCAAATCAAGACCTTCCTGGCCGTCCTCGGCAAGGAGCAGTTTGAGCCCGGATTGGTTCGCCAGTTTACGGACCGTATCAATCACAGATTCGTTATAATCCACAAGGAGTATGGTCTGGCCTTCTTTCATAGATTACTCTCTACAAAAAATGTTAATATTTAAGTTAAGCGTTTAGCTGTTAGCCATTAGCGTTTAGCTTTGGAAAATCACCGATAATCATTAAACTAATAGCTAACCGCTAAAGGCTAATCGCTCAATTTAATAGCACGTACGAATAAGTCTATTGATATAGAGTTCCGGGTTCTCCACTGCTTCAGCCGAAATATTAAAAATATCCTGCGCAGTCTTTTCCCTTACAAGAGTGAGACCATATTCAAGAATATTACACAATCTCTCACACTGGACATAGAGATTGACAGAATCATCCAAACATCTATACAGCAACATGTCCACTGCGTCTTCTTCTAAGTTAATCCTCAGACCGCAACGGTTAAAAAAAGAATCCTCGTAACCTTTTATCTGCTCTATCCATAATTGCACCCTCTCACCGGCTTCCCTGAAGTCCAAATCTTCTTTCAGGGACAACTGGGCTACGAGGTCCAGCCTATTAGGTGTAAGCTTCAGCTTAGAGCCTTCCCACCGGGGTAGCTCCTCCTGCTCAATGCGAGAAATCAGGGTCTGTTTTTCCTCAGCAAGCATGGCCTGATACCTTTTCAGCCTCGCCTTGTCCTTTAAATTGTCTAAAAGCTTTTGAAGTTCTCCCACCGGATCATTAACCAGATTACTGGTCACTACCAAAAAAGACACGCTGATTGAGGGCAGTTTTTTTTCAAAAGGCAACAATACCCTTTCCACCACGCTCACAAGGGCCCTTGCCCCTGTATGCTCCTGATAGGCCTGACAGGCAAGGATTTTCAGGGCATCTTCTTCAAATTTGAGGTCTATTCCATAAGCCCTGAAATCCTGTTTTTTGCTCATGATAATCGGGTTGTTCGGATTACACAGTATCTCAAACAGATCCTGCTCCGAAAGCTCTTCCAGAATGGAAATAACAGGAATCCTCCCAACGAACTCAGACTCAAAGCCGTATTCAACAAGGTCCTGTGGCTTTACGTGCCGTAGCCACTCCATCTCATCCTGGGTATCGATCTCTGCGCCGAAGCCTATACTTTTCTTCCTGAGCCTATCCTTTATTATGTCGCTAAGGCCCCCGAAAGCACCACTCACTATGAATAATATGCTGCGGGTATTGAGACTCTGTTTTTCTCTTTTTCCAGTCTTGCGGTATCTTTCTATGGCCTGTATCTGGGAAATAGGGTCATGGGGGACCCGTATGTCCACCTCGGTATCCTCAAGGGGTTTTAACAAGGCCCTCTGGACCCCGGCCCTGGAGACATCCGGCCCGCTTATGTGGTGAGAAGACGCGATTTTGTCAATTTCATCTATATAGACA
>JAYEMY010000089.1:0-4126 GCA_034718455.1 Thermodesulfobacteriota bacterium | reverse complement strand
CGTTGAAGAAGAAAAAGGCCCTGTTAGCTTTGGCAGGGCAGCCCAATTGCGGGAAATCCACGGTCTTCAACGCGCTCACAGGGGCCAGCCAGCACGTGGCCAACTACCCTGGAGTCACGGTCGAAAAAATGACCGGCTCTTACAGGTACGACGGCATGAAGGTGGAGGTTGTTGACCTCCCCGGGACATACAGCCTCTCCTCGTACTCCCCGGAAGAGCGGGTCTCGCGCGACTTTCTCCTGCACGAACAGCCCTCTGTGGTTGTCAATGTATCAGACGCCTCGAATCTGAAACGGCATCTCTATCTCACTTTCCAGTTACTGGAAATGGAGGTCCCCCTGGTTGTGGATCTCAACATGATGGACGTGGCTGAGAAAAGGGATATTGATATTGATACGCAGGAACTTAGTCGTCAACTCGGGGCCCCGGTGGTTCCCACTGCCATCAAGAAAGGAAGGGGGAAAAAGGAACTTTTAAAGTCCATTAACTCGGTTGCCGGTTCGGAGCGGTCCCCAAAGCCCTTCCACATAGACTATGGCCCCATGGAGCCCTACCTGACCCAAATCGAGAACGAGTTTTCGGGAAACGGAGTGCTTTCCAAAGATTATCCAGGCAGATGGCTTGCGATCAAGCTCATTGAGGGCGACAGCGAGGCGCGGAAGCTAATCCGGGAACACCATTCGGCATCAGATAAGGTCCTTGAATTCATAGAAAACAAGAGACAGGAGTTTGATTCCAAGCACAATGAAAAGCCGGAAAGGCATATTGCATTCAGCCGGTACAAGGTAGCTGATACTATCAGCAGATCATGCATCAAGCCCAAAGCAACATCCAAGCAGCCCCTTTCCGACAGAGCCGACGCGATCATCTGCCATAAGCTTTTCGGGCCCATGATCCTGGTGGGCGTTATCTATCTGCTTTACTATCTTTCCATTGTTCAGGGATACAACATTACGAATTATACCTGGCCCCTGCTGGCAAAGATCAGGAGCATTACAGAATCTTTTCTGCCTGCCCCTGGATTTATAGATGCGCCCCTTATCCGGTCCATGACCTTGTGGTTTGTGGACAGCATCAATGCCCTGTTAAACTATATCCCGATCTTTTTCATATTGTTCGGTCTTATCGCCATTCTGGAAGACAGCGGTTACATGCCGAGGATGGCATTTATCCTGGACAGGATTTTTAATAGATACGGACTCCACGGCCAATCCACTCTTCCAATGGTCCTGGGCGGCATCTATGTAGGCGGGTGCGCCGTGCCAGGCGTGATGTCCTGCAAGGGCATCCCGTGCGAAAGGGCGAGGTTCGCCACTATCCTGACCATTCCCATGTTGAACTGCCTGGCCAAGGTCCCACTCTATGTCCTGATGATCAATATTTATTTTGCCCAATGTAAGGGCCTGGCCATGTTCTTCATCTCAACCATAAGTCTCTTGATGGTCCTGCCTGTGGCAAAGATCCTGACCCTCACGGTCCTCAGAAACAAAGACACCTCCCCCTTTATCATGGAGATGCCACCCTATCACATCCCTACGATTCGGGGTGTGCTCGGCCGTGCAGTAGAAAGGGTCTGGCTCTTTATCAAGAAAATTATCACCATCGTGGCGGCCATTGCCATCATCATATTCATACTGCTCCAGTTCCCAGGGCTGAGTGATGAAAGAAAGGCGTATTACGATACAGAAAAGGATCGCGCCATTGCAGGCTTTTACCAAAAAATAGAAGGTAATCCCTATGCAGAACACGTCCAGGGGGAGAACCTTATGGCATTGGTTATTTACTGGGATAAATACAAGAACGCCAAGATGATGGCAAAGGGCAATGAGGCAGGCTTGGCCGTCAATGAGAAATTCAAGGCTGAAAACCCTGTATTCTTCAAGATCGTGCGACCGAAAAAAGACAAGGAAGCAAAAAGCGTAAACAAGGCATTCAAGAAGGTCTTCAGTGCGAGAAAAAAGCTCCTGAGAGAGATAAAAAAGGAAAAGATCGACAACAGCTTCCTGGGGCGTGTCGGCCGCGCAATGGAGCCGTACACACAATACGCCGGGTTTAACTGGCGCGTCAATGTCTCTCTGCTGGCATCGTTTGCCGCCAAGGAAAGCAGTGTGGCGACCCTTGGGGCCCTTTACGAGCAAGAGAAAGAAGGGGAAACCCTTGAGACAAGGATGGAGAAGGGCGAGAAGGGTTTTACGCCCCTTCATGCCCTGGCTCTCATGCTTTTCATGGTCCTCTATCCCCCTTGTGTGGCAACCAGCATTATGGTGAAGATCCAGACCGGGCAAATACGGTGGATGATCTTTTCCATGGCATTTCCCATAGTTCTGGGGACCGGCGTGGCGACTCTGATTTTTTCAGGGGGGACAGCCCTTGGATTAACCGGGTTGCAGGCCATGTTTGCCTTTTACGGCCTTGCGTTGGCAATAACCATTGGGACGGGATTTTTAAAGGACAAGTCAAAAACGACTTGAAAAGCAACTGTTTACTGTAAGCGTTTACAGGGTGCTGCAGATGCGAGGCGTACGGGTACGCAGACGTACTCCCTGTACTTCAAGTGCCCGACAACAAAGCAGGTGCAGTGCCCTGTGAACGCTTACAAAAAAAGGAGGTGAATTTAGTGCAAAAAACATTTTTAGTAGCCGGTTTATCGGCCATCAGCCTGTTCATTGCTTCCCTGGCCATGGCCCATACCCCTCTTTGCTCGTGTTACGACAACGGGGATGGGACCATTACCTGCGAGGGCGGTTTTTCTGACGGATCGTCGGCAGCAGGTGTGATTATGAGGATGATGGATGCATCAGGAAAAGTCCTTATGGAGGGTAAGATGAACGAGGACAGCGAGTTCACGTGCAAGAAACCTGACGGACCCTACAAGGTGCAGTTTGATGCCGGCCCTGGTCACCTGGTGGAGGTAAATGGTGATGATATCGTGGAGTGAAACTCCGGCAATTCGGAGGCGGGGAGGATAGCCCCCTCCTCCCCCCGGTGGAAAATCACCCCCTGCTATGCAGGGATAAGTTCTAAGGATAGTTAATAACATAATTGGCATTTTTCATATAGGCATAAAAGTAGTTTACACTTTTTATTTTTTTGAACCGCAGAATATCGAACAAGAAATATCGAATGTCGAAGTGATACCTTCGAAATTCTGCGGTTCCTTGTTCTGCGGTTCGATATTCAAAATAGATAACTAAAGAACCAACCTCGAAAAGTATAAATTACAGAATGAAGGATTCCACACAATTGACACAAAAAGACAGAAGAGAGGAGAATTTATTGTGAAAAAGGTGTTTTTTATTTCGCTTGGATTCATCGTATCATTATTATTCAGCATACCCGCTTTTGCCCATTTTCAGATGATCTATACGCCCGAAATTGCACTGGAAAAGGGAGAAAAAATCGATCTCAAGCTGGTATTCACCCATCCCTTCGAAGCCGGGCATACCATGGATATGGGTGCACCTCTGGAGTTTTATGTTGTCCACAAGGAAAAGAAAACAGACCTTTTGGATACTCTCAAGCCTATAACCTGGACGAGCCTGACAAACTCGGGCAAGGCTTTTGAGACCTCTTATAAACTGAGAGGCATGGGAGACTGGGTTTTCTGCCTTGTTCCTGCATACTATTATGATGAGGGAGAAGGCATCTATATGCAGCAGATCACGAAGATGGTTGTCAATACGGTGGGTGCACCTACAGATTGGGATACAGAAATCGGGCTTCCCGCCGAAATCGTCCCTCTGGATAAACCCTACGCATTGTGGACCGGATGCGTGTTCAGGGGAATTGTGAAGAGTGCAGGCAAACCAGTTCCTTTTGCCGAAGTGGAAGTCGAGTATATGAATCATATGCCTATGATGGATAAGAATGCGTTTGCCAAAGAGGCGAAGGCCGAAGCACCTCAGGACGCCTTTGTTACTATGGGCATAAAGGCAAACGCCGCAGGGGAATTTGCCTTTGGTATTCCCAAAGCCGGTTGGTGGGGCTTTGCAGCTCTTGGTGTAGGTCCTGATACCCAACACGATGGCAAGGAATTGTCGCAGGACGCTGTTATCTGGATTAAGGCAGTGGATATGAAATAAGTTGTACCTCAATCCTGTCACTCCTTAACGTAACCCTCTCCCCT
>JAYEMY010000088.1:0-15603 GCA_034718455.1 Thermodesulfobacteriota bacterium | reverse complement strand
GCTGAATCAAACTTTTTTGATTCACTAGACTTGGAGTCACTCGAGTCTTTCTGATCTGAGCCTTTCTCGGCGCTGTGCCCCTTGTCCGTAACCTTGAAGTCTTCCCCCTCACTGTAATTCATTGCTTTTTTCTCCTTAAATTCTGAGATACCTATCGGACTTGGGACCTTATTCAAGGTTAAAACAAGAAGTGGTTTTGGGCAAGTCCCATCTGCTAATTGGTGATGCATGGGATTGTGACACAAGTATCGAGCAAAGTCCATACCCAGCCTGACTGAGGCGAAGGGTAGCCAAAGGCAGATGTGCAAACTATAATTGAATTATGACACAACAAACTGAGTTCGGCCAGGAGCTTGTTGCGGAAAAGGCCCTTATTGCCCGGGAAGTGGTAAGAGTCTATAAAGGGTCATCCAGTCCCGCTCTTAATGGTCTTAATATTTCCGTAAACCAAGGAGAAATCTTTGGGCTTTTGGGTCCCAACGGAGCCGGAAAGACCACGGCCATCTCCATTATGAGTACTTTGCTGCGGCCTACCAGAGGTAGCATAACTATTTATGGGATTGATATCGTCAGATACCCGAATGAAGCAAAGAAGTTGCTGAGTCTTGTGCCACAAGAAATTGCCCTTTATCCTAATCTGACCGCTCGGGAAAATCTAAGCTATTTCGGCCGACTGTATGGTTTGCGTGGTCAACAACTTGAAAACAGAATTTGGGAAAGCCTTGAGCTGGTCGGGTTAAAACAAAAGGGTGACGAGCGGGTCTTCACTTTTTCCGGGGGGATGAAGCGGCGTGCCAATCTGGCTGCAGGTATCTTGAGCAGACCCCGGCTCCTTTTTCTTGACGAGCCAACTGTCGGCATTGACGCCCAGTCACGGAATATGATCCTGGAAAAACTCGCATTGCTCAAGAATACCGGAACGACCATGATCTATACAACCCATTACATGGAAGAGGCGGAACTTCTTTGCTCTTCTGTTGTCATTATTGACAATGGGCAGAGCATTGCTGAAGGCAATCCGCAAGAACTGATCGATCGAACTCCTGGGTGTTCCAGCCTGCAAGATGTGTTTTTCGCCCTGACGGGAAAAAGTATTAGGGATAGTTAAAACTCGTTCACAGGTAACGTTGAATTTTCGGTATTAGATATTTGTTTTTCATTCTACGTTGGACGTTCGATGTTGGACGTTCGTTTTTTTTGACATGCTTAAACTGTACGCAACCATTTTAAAGGAACTTCTATTGCTCAAGCGAGACAGGGCCGGCCTGTTAGTGCTTTTTGTCATGCCTGCGGTGCTTGTACTTGTTGTCTCGCTGGTCCAGGAAAACGTTCTCAAGACAATTGGGGGAACCAGTACCCGCATTCTGTTCGTAGATAAGGACCGGAACTCCCTGGGGCAGACTATAGAAAACCAGTTACGTGAATCCGGTTCCTTAGAAATCATTAAGGAGCTTGATGGGCAAAAAATTAATGAAAAATCGGCCAGAGAGGCAATTATTAATGGAAATTTCCAGTTCTGTGTTATCATTCCGGAGGGAATTACAGAAGCTGTCAGGGAACGAGCACAACAGTTGGTGACGAGGTCACTTTTGACAGATGACATCTCGCTCAAGAATGATATAGATATTCCGGACCTGGTTGTTTATTTCGATCCTACCGTGCGGGGAGGCTTTCGATCAGCCGTGGTCAGTTCCCTGAACATGGCGGTCCTTAGCATTGAAATCAGAGAAAAGGCCAGGATTTTTTCTGAATTTTTGCCGAAGCAAATGAACAAAATCATCCATGAGGCGATAGGGCCGTATGAATCCGAGGAATTTATTGAAGATATCCCAAAGATGAGTCTTGACTGGAGCAGCCAACGTATGATGGGGATCAGAGAGAAACTGGCTTTCCGTAAGGATTTTGAAAAAATACCCACCTCGGTGCAGCAAAACGTCCCTGCCTGGGCCCTATTCGGCATATTTTTTATCGTCGTTCCAATGGCAGGCTCCCTGATCAGGGAAAGACAGGATGGGACGCTGATGCGCCTGCTGACAATGCCGGTCTCTTATCTAACCTTGCTTTCAGGCAAGGTAATCGCATATATATTGGTTTGTCTGATTCAGTTTGTGTTTATTCTTATTATCGGCAAACTGGTCCTCCCTTTTCTGGGGACCTCAATGCTGGAGATGGGTTCATCCCCAATAGCTGTTATTATGATTCTTCTCAGTTCAATTCTTGCCGCTACGGGTTATGGCATCATGCTTGGAACAATTGCCACAACCTATGAGCAGGCATCCATGTTCGGCGCCATATCCGTTGTGATCGCAGCGGCTTTGGGCGGTGTTATGGTCCCTGTGTATGCCATGCCGAAAGTGATGCAGGAAGTCAGCGTATTTTCTCCTTTGGCATGGGGACTCGATGCCTTTCTGGATATATTTGTGCGGCAAGGAAACATTAAGACCATTTTTCCTGAAATGCTTTTACTGCTTTTATTTTTTTTTGGTACTATGCTAATATCGTGGTCTTATTCTTTTCGCCGGGGTCGAACCGGTGTATGACCTAAGTTGAGCGATTAGCCTTTAGCGGTTAGCTGTTAATTTGCTGCTGTTTTCCAAATAGGTTACTAATACCTAAAAGCTAAATGCTAATGGCTAACAGCTAATCGCTCAATTTAGGTATGAATAAAAGGCAAAGGACATTTGTTAAGGAGAATATGGACGGATTCATTGGTAACATTAGCGTTTATTAGCGTTCATTGGCGGTTGGTGGATTTTAAAGGAGAATATTGTTGGTAACTGAAGGACTGGAAAAAGAACTCGGTGATTTGATAGTTAAAATCTGCAATGTTTCCATGCCGATACCCGATGTTTTGCCCCCGGACGCTCCGCTGATCGGCCCTGATTCTCCTCTGGGCCTTGATTCTCTTGACGCTGTAGAAATTGTAGTAGCGGTTCAGAAGGAATATGGGGTGCATATTGATGCCCAGGAAACAGGTCGCAGGGTTTTAGAGTCACTTGGGACTCTTGCGGATTTTATCAGGAAACAAAGCAAGGCCGAGCGATGAAACGGATCCCTGAGCCTGAATTGATGGACACTGAAAGACAGGCCAGGGCCTTTGCAATGGCCAACTTCAATAATCCGAACTGGTTGTTTGTTGAACATTTTAAAAACAGTTTTTCTGAAAAGGAGATAATCGGTACAATCCTGGATTTGGGGTGTGGTCCTGCCGACATTACCTTGCGTTTTGCAAGGCTTTTCCCAAAATGCCATATACATGGTGTGGACGGCGCTGAAAGTATGTTGAAATACGGGCAAACTGCAGTGACAAGGGCTGGCCTGACCAACCGCATCCGCCTTATTCATGGCTGTCTGCCTGATGTGCAAATGCCCCTTGCCAAATACGATGCCATTATCTCCAATAACCTCTTGCATCATCTTGCCACCCCCATGGCATTATGGGAGACCATTAAAACCTATAGCAAGAGGGGTGCACCGATTATGATAATGGATATTATTCGACCAGGAAGCAAAGAGGAGGCAGGTGCCATTGTTGAAAAATATATGGGTGATGAATCAGCTATCCTGAAGAAAGATTTTTTTAGCTCGCTATTGGCTGCCTATAGGGTAGAGGAGGTGCAAGAACAGCTCAGGCAAGCCGACTTAGATAATTATCTGTCAATTAGAATGGTGAGCAGGATCCAAATGGTGGTTAAAGGGATTATATCATAACCGTTCACGGGTTCAGGGTTCAAAGGTTCAGGGTTCACCGAAAATCTGAACCGTTGATTCGTGGGTTCTGAATGGAACCTGCACCTCCCGGACAAACCATTCCTCATAGCGTTAAATGATTTGGATCAGGAGATCGGATGCTCTTCCGCT
Source organism: Thermodesulfobacteriota bacterium (assembly GCA_034718455.1). Taxonomy (GTDB): domain Bacteria; phylum Desulfobacterota; class Dissulfuribacteria; order Dissulfuribacterales; family UBA3076; genus UBA3076. Next base: position 11,742 of record JAYEMY010000088.1, on the reverse strand, counting down.
AATACTTTGATTATGGTGCCTGAGCTAATTTGACGGTTAATAGCTCTCTAAACGTCCAGACATGGTCAGTAAGCCCTGCGGCCATGCCCGGAGTTTTGGAAGCCCATCTTTGTTCAAAGGGTTGAGTGGTTTCAGAATTCAAGATTTGACACCGGAGACCCTTCCCGACCTCTGCCTTTTTCCTGCGAAATATTTCACCCTTACAAATTTACCACATTAGGTTTATGAAGTAGGCTGATATGAGAAAATCAGGTATCGACAAAAATGCTCTGGAGGGTGAAGAAGGTCTTTCTCCCAGTACGGAAGATGTTTATCCCGACGCCACTGTGAAGATCAGCCGGGATCAATACAGTATATTTGGGGGCATCTAGGGGACGTCCATTGCTTTATTGGTTTCTCTGGACTCTTTGCGGGATATCCATAAATAAATCACTAGACCTTAAGTGAAACATAAAAATAGACGAGTAGCTATTACAGGAATGGGTATTATTTCTTGCTTGGGCCTGAATAGAGATGAAGTGCAGACCTCCCTCCGGGAAGGAAGAAGCGGCGTACGTTTTCTCCCTGAACGTAAGGCATTAGGGTTTCAGAGCGCGCTTAGCGGTGTTGTTGAGGGCTTTGACCCGAAGTGTATTCTGGACAGGAAACAGCGTAAGACACTGCCGGAATATGGCCTATGGGCCTGGTCCGCAGTGTCTCAGGCCCTGGAGCAGGCAGGTATTCATCCTGATAGTCTGATTGGTGATGAGAAAACAGGAGTGGTGTTCGGCAACGATTCCTCTGCTGTTACAGCAGTTGAGCAGGTGGATACGCTTCGATCCGCTGGGGAGACAAGGGCCATAGGCAGTGGGCACATATTCCGGTTGCTTGCCAGTACTGTTACCCTTAACCTGAACACCATTTTGGGAATACGAGGAATGTCCTTTACTGTGAGCGGTGCCTGCGCGAGCGGTGCCATGGCGGTGGGCCATGGGGCGGAAACCATAGCCTTTGGCAGGCAAGATCGCATTATTTGTGGCGGGGTGCAGGAAATTTCATGGGAGTCGATGTGCAGCTTTGATGCCTTGGGGGCCTTTTCGCGCAGGGAAAATGATCCTGAGGCAGCTTCTCGTCCGTTTGATCAAGACAGGGATGGGTTGGTTCCCAGTGGTGGGGCCGCTGCTATTGTTTTAGAGGCATTCGAATCGGTCGAGGCACGAGGTGCTCGGATATTGGGCGAGGTCATAGGTTATTCCAACACATCAGACGGTCACCACATAGCGGTGCCGAGCGGGGAGGGTTTGGAACGGGCGATGCGCTGTGCTTTGATGGATGCATCCCTTTCCCCTGATAATATTGATCTGGTTTTATCGCATGCCACATCAACCCCGGCAGGTGACAAGGCAGAGGCAATTGCCCTGCGAAATGTTTTTGATCCGGAAAGGGCAAAAAAAAGCCCGATTGTGTCCGCGGTAAAGGGGCTGACCGGTCACGAATTCTGGATGGCAGGCGCATCACAAGTGGTCTATGGTCTGCTGATGGCATGGGGCGGTTTTGTGGTAGGGAATCCCAACCTTAAAGTGCCGGATCCCGCTGCAGAGGTCTTATATCTCCCCAAAAAGAATGTTTCGTTCAGACCACGCTTTATGCTTTGCAATGCATCCGGTTTTGGCGGAACCAATGCCTGCCTGGTTATAAGGGTTGCTCAATGAAGGCTGAAGTCGTTGTCATAGGAAGCGGGATAAGCGGTCTGACAACCGCGGCCCTGCTTGCCAAAAAAGGCAGACGAGTAATTATACTGGAACGAAACAAGAGGCCTGGTGGGGCGTTAAAACGCTTTACACGCAGAGGAATTCCCTTTGACATCGGTTTTCACTACTCAGGTGGTATGGGAAAGGGAGAAATACTGCGGGCCCTATGGGAATATATAGGTGTCTGGCATCGTCTTGTCGTACTCCCTTTTCCCCCGGAAGGTAATGAGAATCTGAGAATAATGGATTCCGGCAGAGTCGTCCGGGCTTTTTTTTCCTATGATCGTCTGGAAGACGAACTGCAACGGGTCTTTCCGGGCGAAAAACAAGGAATCTCCACCTATCTCAATAAAATCAGGGGAATTGCCAACACTATCCCATTCTTTAATCCGGATCTCCCCCTTACTCCGTATTTGCATGACCTGTTCTCTCCAAAAAGCATAAGCTTGGCTCAACTCCTGACATCCCTGATTCAGGACACGGATCTTCATGCTGTTTTGTCATCACCGGTGTTTCTCTATGGAGTGTCGCCCAGGGAGGTTAATCTTACCATCCATGCTTCAGTTGCCCACCCGCTATATTCCGGGGTCTATGCCATAGATGGCGGCGGACAGGCCATAGTGGATGCCTATTTGGCAACCCTGGCGGAAGCAGGTGTTGATATTCTTAACGAACAGGAGGTTGAATCGGTCCTGGTAAAGGAAAATCAGGTGGCAGGAGTCAAGACTTCTAAGGGAGAGATATGCGCCTCTCATGTGATCTACACAGGTCATCCCACTGGCCTTTTGGACCTGGTCCCGGATGGAATATTCCGCAAGGCCTTCTGTAATCGTATGCGGGATCTGATAAATACCGACTCCATGTTTATAGTATTCGGGGCAGTAGATGATCCTGATACATTGGAAAACATGACATGGGTCAATTATTACAACATCCGTACCGGTCTGGACATAATGAATTTGGACTTGAGGCATCCGGAAAAATCGATCATGATTAACGCCCCCGGACGCAGGGATTTAAATTCCACAGGTGCATCACGTGGGGTCCTGTTGATACGGATGTCAGTCTGGGACGAAGTTGCCCGTTTTGATCAGGGTGGGCAAGGAAAACGCAGCGCGGCATATAGAAAGTGGAAAGCGGAATCCGCCGATAAGATGATAGAGCAGGCAGGCAGGCTTTGGGGTGATGCCTTCAGCCGTATAGAATCCCTGGCAATAGGAACCCCTCTTACATTCAGGGACAGACTAAGTTCTCCAATGGGGGCGACCTATGGAGTAAAGCACAGCATTAACCAATTCAGTCCCGGGGTCAGGACCCGTTTGCCGGGTTTATGGCTTAGCGGACAGGGGACGTTAATGGCCGGAATAATGGGGGCCTCGCTTGCCGGCATGGTAACCGCAGGTGAAATTGAAGGTCTGGAACCTCTGTGGGACGAGGTGAGACAGTGTCGCTGAAGCGGGTAGTCATTACCGGGCGTGGGACCGTATCGCCATTTGGTTTAGGGGTAGCTGATTTATTAGATGGAATATGGCGTGGGCAATCCGGTATACAACTGATGCCGGATTGGGAGAATATACAAGGACTTCAATGTCACATGGCAGGGCCGGTTCCTCCCTTTGATGCCAAGCCCTTATTGCCCCGTACTATTCGACGGACTATGGGGCCGATGGCCATTTATGCCACCTTGGCCGCCAAAGAGGCAGTCTCGGATTCCGGGCTTGAGCCTGACTTCCTGGCATCAGGAAGGGTAGGGGCGGCAATCGGGTCCACTACCGGGAGTCCCACGATATACGAGGCATTGTACAGACAGTTCTTACCAGAAGAAAGTGTTGAACATGTCCGCTCCGGGATGTTTTTTAAGATAATGGGGCATTGCTGCGCAGCAAATGTATGCCTTGCCCTCGGAATAACCGGCGAACAGTGGGCACCTACAAGTGCGTGTACCTCATCAGCGCAGGCCATGGGTCTTGGTTATATGTTGATTCGATCCGGCCGGCAGGAAGCGATGCTGTGTGGCGGAGCTGACGAGGTCCATCCCACGGTCACAATGGTGTTCGACGTGATAAAAGCGGCTTCACGAAGTCATGATCTCCCCTTAACCACTCCCAGGCCGTTTGACCTGAACAGGGACGGAGTCGTATGCGGTGAAGGTGGTGGTGTCCTGGTCCTGGAAAGCCTGGACTCTGCTTTGAGGCGTAAGGCAAAAATCTATTGTGAGATCCTGGGATTTGGCCATGTAAATGACAGCAGGAGCATTGCCAATCCGCAAGGGAACTCCATGGCCAAGACAATGCATAACGCCTTGGCCGAGGCCGGATTAAATGGAGATGACATTGATTATGTAAATGCACATGCCACAGGGACCGTGCTTGGAGATATAGCAGAGGCCGTTGCAATCCATAGCATATTTGGTAAAGATGTGCCGGTCAGCTCATACAAGGGGCATATGGGACATACCCTTGGTGCTGCCGGGGCGCTTGAGACAATAGTGCTTCTTGAAATGTTGGACCGGCAGGAGGTTGTGCCAACCCTTAATCTGGAAAGTCTTGATCCGAATTGTTCAGGTATCAATTTGGTACAGTCTGTGGACAAGCTCCCGATGAATATAGTACTAAAGAACAACTTCGCACTCGGTGGTGTTAACGCCGCTATGGTGCTGCGGAGGTGGACAGCATGATATCAGATGAACGTAACCGTTCATACTCCCTGGCAACCGACAGGCTTTTGCAGGGTTTCAACCGCGGACAAGGTTGCACCAAAAGGCGTATTCTCAACAGATTGTGCTTTGAAACCCGAAAAAGGCTGTTGGCTGTCAGGGGGGGGAAGTGAATGATTACAGATGAACAGGTCCGGCGGCGGGTAACGCAGATTATGGCAGAAGAGTTTGAACTCGAACCCGAATTGCTTCAGCCGGATGCCACTCTGTATGAGGATCTTGGGCTGGACAGCCTGGATGCGGTAGACATGGTTGTGGCCCTGGAAAAGGCCTTTGGGATGAAGATGACCGATGAAGAGGCGGTTCGGGCTATAAGGACTCTGGGCGATCTTTTTGAACTTGTTGGTCGTCTTAAGAATCAGCAAGCTGCCAAGGAGTAGTAAGTGGACCTTAAAAAGCTGTTGCTCAACCTGTATATCTGGCCTGTCTTTGCTGTTTTCACTGTTTTCTGTCTCTGTTTTATACTCCCCTTGCTTTTGATATACAGCGTACTTGCAAACCAGCCAATGGATAGAGTAATTAGGAAGAGCATTTGTCTTTATGGCTGGGCATTGGTGCGTGTTGTCCCCTTTATGGCCCCGGTGACCGTAGAGGACTTTTCCAACGGAATTAAACCTCCGGTCATATTTGTGCCCAATCACAATTCCTCAATAGACCCCTACCTTTTTGGTATGCTGCAGTTTGAAAACGCCTTTGTGACGTCGTGGCCCTTTCAAATCCCTGTCTACAAATGGTTAATGCGAATGGCGCGTTACATCAATTCAAATGACGGCTGGGAAGTAGTCCTGAGCAGGGGAGAGGAACTGCTGGCATCAGGGTGTTCTCTCATAATCTGGCCTGAGGGACACCGCTCCAGAGACGGCAGGCTTGCGCGTTTTAAAAATGGGGCTTTCCGGTTGGCTTGTGATACAGCAACCTCCATAGTGCCAGTATGTATCCTGGGGTCTGACCGCCTGATGTCCCCGGGTAGCAGATTTCTTACACCATCCAGAGTGAAGATAGTCATTCTGCCCCCGATAATACCATCAGGGCATGGGGACGATCCTGACTGTATCCGCGCGTTGAAGGATCAAACCAGGGAGTCCATAGCGACCGAATTAGCCAAGCGAGGCGTGAATCCCTTCAAAATCACCGGCTATAAGTCGGACATGATGTCCGATCCAATCACATCTTCGGCTATTCGCGGCAATGACTAAATCTAGTTTGACGCAGAGCCGCTATTCTTTGAAAACTGCTTTAGAGTGGCGGACCGCAGACCCTGGAAAAATAGAAACTTTGCAGGCAGGGCTTTTGCGAAGACAGGTTCAGCAAGCCGGTCAAGCCCCTTATTACAAACAACTTCTGAGAGAGCTGGGCTGCAGCTTTGAAGACATAATTACCTTGGAAGATTTTAGGTCCTTGCCGTTTACCAGCCGCAGCGCGCTGGAAACTGACCCGGCAGCCTTTCAGGCAATTGAAGCCGCATCAATAGCCGACCTGTCGCTGACTTCAGGGACAACAGGAAATCCCATAGTTGTGCCATACACCAGGAGTGACCTTGAGCGGCTTGCCTTTAACGAACTTATGGCCTTTTGGGGCACGGGAGTCCGGCCTGGAGACCGTTATCTTATCTGTGTGACCCTGGACCGGTGTTTTATCGCCGGACTGGCCTATTTTTCCGGTCTTGTCCAGCTTGGTGCCACTGCCATCCGGAGCGGACCCGGCCAGTCCGCCAGACAGTGGGAACTGATACGCCGGCTCAAACCTGATGGAATCGTGGGCGTGCCCACGTTCCTGTTAAAGTTGGCGCAGTGGGGAAAGGCCCGGGGTTATTCTCCCAACAACTCCGGAGTGCAATCTCTTGTCACGATTGGTGAACCGGTCCGGGGGCCGGATCACTCCCTGATCCCTCTTGGAAAAGATCTGGAAGATGCCTGGGGAGCGCACGTCTATTCTTCGTACGCTGCAACAGAGCTGGAGACCTGTTTTTGCGAGTGTCACGCCTCTTGCGGTGGGCATATCCATCCGGAGCTTGCCCTGGTTGAGATCGTGGATGAAGAGGGAAATGTCCTGCCGACAGGCAAAGCCGGTGAAGTTGTGGTCACCCCGCTGGGAGTGGAGGGCTTTCCTCTTATACGTTTTCGTACTGGAGATGTGGCCCGGCTTCATACTGACCCATGCCCATGCGGTTGGCGCACAACTCGTCTGGGTCCTATAGAAGGAAGGCTTGCTCAACGCCTCAAGTTTCATGGGACGACTATCTATCCGGAGATGATTTTCAAGGCACTAAGAGGGCTCAAACAAGTGGAAGATGCCTATGTGGAGGTGAGGTCTTCTTATGATCTTTCAGATGAAATAAGGGTGGTCGCAGGCACGGACGCATCAGATATTGATGCAGACATGGTAGCCGAATTCCTCCAGGCTCGCCTCAGGGTCCGTCCTGAGGTAATAGTAAGGCCCAGGCAAGAAGTGTTAAGCACCATGGAAAAGGCAGGCGGACGAAAGCTGAAACGTTTTTTTGATTTTAGGAATAATAATAAACCATGAGCTGTTTTGAAAAACATTGGGGACTTGAGTTTTCTCAAGAAGAGATCGCCGAGGCCCGTGCCGGAAATGGACTACTGTCCATAGAACTTGAGCTGTCAAGGGCCTGCAATCTGCGCTGTATATACTGTTATGCGTCATCCGGCTTACCTATGGAAAACGAACTTTCACTACCTGAAATACTGGACGTAGTGGACCAGGCCGCAGCCCTTGGGGCCAAAAAAATCATCGTGTTAGGCGGCGGTGAGCCATTGCTTTATCCCTATCTGATAGATGTTATAGATTACATACTGTCCAAAGGCGTAAAAGCAGACCTCTTCACCAACGGGACGCTGATAACCTCGTCCAAGGCCAGGGCCCTTTATGACAGGGATGTTGCCGTGGTTGTAAAAATGAACAGCAGACGTCCTGAGATCCAGGACTTTTTGGCCGGGCATCCAGGGACATTTCAGGCTATAGAGCGAGGCATTGAAGCCTTAAAGATTGTTGGTTACCCTGATGAGACACACATACTTGGAGTTGAAACCGTCATATGCCGTCAGAACTATGAAGAACTTCCTCAATTGTGGCAATGGGCCAGAAAACAGGGAATTATCCCCTACGTAGAGATCATGACCTTGCAGGGCAGGGCAAAAGAGTATCCTGACCTGGAGGTATCAATTCAAAAAACCAGGACCCTGTTTGAGGCCCTTGCAAGGATCGATGCCGAGGAGTTCGGCAACAAGTGGATTCCCCATCCACCATTGGCAGCCTCTCACTGCGCCAGGCATGAGTACTCATGCACTGTAGTCGCCAATGGAGATATCCATCCCTGCCCTGGAGTAAACCTGTCTGTGGGAAATGTCCGTGAAGATACACTGGAGCATATCTTAAACAACAGCCCGGTTATCCAAGAGCTAAGAAACATACGGAAATTGATAAAGGGGCGTTGCGGTAAATGTGATCTGAAGTATAGATGCTACGGTTGCCGGGGAAATGCCTATCAGATCACCGGTGATTATTTAGCCGAAGATCCTATGTGTTGGTTGTAAGCGTTCACATGGCACCGCATCTGCTTTGTTGTCGGGCACTTGAAGTACAGGGAGTACGTCTGCGTACCCTCCGCCTCGCATATGCAGCACCCTGTAAACGCCTACAGTTCTGTGGGTTGCGGTAAAATGGGCGCGCTGTAATCCCGTGAAGGGCTAGTGTTGGTTTTCGTGAGGAGGTCCAGGGTTCAAAGGTTCAAGGTTCAAGGGTTAAGAGGCTTAAAAGAAAGATCGAATGGAAAAAAATGAACATCGAACATCGAACGTCCAACATCGAACATCGAATAGAAAAAAATAAAGAAACAGGAGCATGACCTGGGAAAACGGCCGGAATCATCAAAAAAATCATTCACAAAATGCGCATCTGCCTTAAACACCGATTTTCACAGCGGGTTAAATCGTCATAATAATTACCAAATAACACCGGGATGGTTTATATTATTGCGTTTTATATCAAGGTGTTAGTGCATTCAATTAAACAAGGCAAACCATCCAAATAGGGTCTAATTATGACGGTTAAAATTTTGTAATAATATTAAAGTTTTATTAATATGATACACGTATTAGGTTGATAATTAAGCAATAAATGGAATAATAGATATATTTTATTCAGTTTCAGCATAATTATAATCGCCAAAGCAAAATTTTATTCGTCAAAATACAACCCTAATTTTTTGGGCTCACAAATGAGTAAATCCTTACAGAGACAACGATTACTGTCATCAGAATTTTGTTTTTTGGGGTAATATTTTGACGATTATCATATCTGTGAAAATCGGTGTTAAATTCCTTGGGGTTTTATTCCCCGCCGCTTGCGGCGGGGTAGTTCATTCGACGTTGGACGTTCGATGTTCGATGTTCGACGTTCGTCTTTTAACATGAACCTTTGAACCTCTGAATTGATGAAGATTCTCCTTGTCAACCCTCCTAACTGCGGTCGCAGTATTCCGGAAGAGCAGTACGGAATTGATTCCCTGAAGCAGATATTCCGCGGGGAACCCCTTGCTCTCGAGGTCCTGGCAGGTAACCTCGAAACACACGAGGTCCGTATTATCGATCTCAAGGCAGAACCTTCCACGCTGCAAGGTGTTCTCTCTGAGTTCATGCCTGATATTGCCGGAATTACCGGAGTGACCTGTGAAGCCAACACCATGCTCATGCTCGCATCGGAGATCAAGGAGGTTTGCGGTGCAATTGTGGTAGTCGGGGGTATGCATGCCAGCAATGACCCTGAGTTCTTCAACAAACGAGACATTGACTATATTGTCATAGGTTTGGGAAAGGCGAGCCTGAGAGAACTTGTGTCAACCATTGAGTCGGAAGGCGAGATAAGGACCATTGCCGGCGTTGCCAAAACCAATCCGGGAAGTCGTCTCTCATATATTCCTCGAAGATACTGTGCCCTTGACCTGGTGGATGAAAAATCTCCTTGTTACGATCTTGTAAGCCAATACCGTGAGAGCTATACACTGTCATCTCTGAATCTCAGAGTCGGTTTTGTAGCCACGGCTTTCGGCTGCCCATACAACTGTTCATTCTGTTGCATTGCCGGCCAGGCAGGAGGGCGCTATCTCACCCACAAAATCGAAGCTGTCTTGCGCGACATCCGGTTGCTTGAGGACATTCCTGTTATCCGTCTGGTCGATGCCAATACCTTTGGCAATCCCGATCACGCACGCAGACTGTGCGAAGGTATTCAGGAAGCCGGGATAAAAAAACACTTACTGGCGGATATGCGGTCTGATACTGTAGTGCGTCATTCCGAACTGCTGTTGCAGTGGAAAAAAGCAGGACTGCGGTCAGTGATTATTGGCTTTGAAGAAATCAGCAATGAAGGCCTTGAGAAAATGAAAAAGGCCAACAACGTCGCAACTAACTCGGAAGCTATCCGAATATTGCACGATATAGGCATCACCATTGTAGGTGACTTCATCGTTTCCCCGGATTATAAAGAGACCCAATTTGAAACACTCGCAAGATACATCGAGGATAACGCCATTGACTTGCCGATACTAACAGTGCTGACGCCTTTGCCCGGAACTCATTTGTACGAATCAGTAAAAGATCAAATCATTATTCACGATCTTGACTACTATACTCTTACAAATGCGGTTGTCCCTACACAACTGGAAGAGGAGGTTTTCTACCAGAATTATGCCGGCCTCTTAATGGCCTGTCACGCCAGGGCAAAAATATGATAAAGGCTGAAGGTGGAAGGCTGAAGGTTTTTAGGAACAAAACATGCGCGATCACACAAAATTTAGGGCATTCGATTGTTGCGAGATGATTGATATACTTGATATACTTCAGCCTTCCACCTTCAGCCTTCAGCCTAATACCACCTGAGCAGTTACAATGGATGTTTATATAACTGATATCGCGGCTTTTCTGCCAAACAATCCTGTCAACAACGATGAGATTGAAAAAATCTTGGGCATGGTGGACCACGTATCATCCCGTATCAGGAAAATCATCCTGCGAAAAAATAAAATCCATCAAAGGTATTATGCCATTGATCCTGCCACTGGCCTGACAACACACACCAACGCCCAGCTTACGGCAGAAGCGATTCGCCGGTTGAAGCCTTACGAAGGTTTTTCCCTGGATGATATCGAGTGCCTTTGTTGCGGAACATCCACACCGGATCAATTGATGCCTGGTCATGGATCAATGGTGCATGGTGAATTGGGAAATATTCCGTGCGAAGTGGTCAGCACCGCGGGGATCTGTCTTTCCGGAATGACAGCAATGAAATATGCATATATGACCGTGGCTACGGGGCTTGCGAAAAACGCCGTGGCCAGCGGTTCGGAACTGGCCTCCTCCTTCATACGTAGCCGGTTCTTTGGACCAGTCAGTCAGGAGAAAGTTGAAGACTTAGAAGAATCGTCTCCGGTGACCTTTAATGCGGATTTTCTTCGTTGGATGCTCTCCGATGGAGCAGGTGCGGTCTTCCTGACCAATACCTCGCCATCCGGCAAACTCGCCCTTAAGATCGATTGGATTGAACATATCTCTCATGCCAACCAGCTTAAAACCTGTATGTATGCCGGAGCAATAAAAGACAACAACGGGAACGTTACGGGATGGCGCGAGCTTCCCTCTCTACAGGAAAGCCTTAAAAAAGGCGCTTTTTTGATAAAGCAGGACGCAAGACTTCTGAATCAAGAAGTCACCACAACGGCAGTAGAGCGCACGCTGTCCGGTATCATCAAAAAGCATGCCCTTTCGCCATCTGACATCACATGGTTTCTGCCCCACTATTCCTCTGAGTACTTCAGGCCGGAACTTTATGACCATATGAAAAGCATCGACTTCGAGATCCCTCCGGAGAAGTGGTTTACCAACCTGGCTTACAAAGGAAACACAGGAGCGGCTTCTATCTATATCATTCTGGAAGAGTTTTTTAAATCAGACAGGATAAAAAGGGGCGACAAAGTCCTTTGTTTCATTCCGGAGAGCGGGAGGTTCTCCATGTGTTACATGATGCTCACAGCGGTGTAGCAAGGGGTGTTAACAGTCCCAAGGCTTCTGCCTGAAATGTATCAAATGCCGTGGGGATCTGCTTAAGCGGGGTGTGCAGCCGAAAGGCTTGCCAATAAAAGTATAGCGATAACGTCGGTTTTGGCTTGGGCTTGACACTATCATCAGTTTTCTATAATAAGATATTATCTCGTAGATCTCTGTCTTTTGGGACACTCCATCCGTAATGTATTAAGAGATTTGAAAAAACATATGTCCATCT
>JAYEMY010000087.1:0-15653 GCA_034718455.1 Thermodesulfobacteriota bacterium | reverse complement strand
TGTGCTCCTCGCCATGGCAGACCGAACAAGTCACGTCTTCTTCGCTGTGTTTGCTGGATGCCCAGTCTGCTACCTGCCCGGGAGAAATGTCTCTGTGACAGGTAATACAGGCCTCTTCAGCTCCGATTGCGATGCTGGTGAAACAGAACATGGCGATAGAGCACCCCAATATGACAATCCATTTCCTTTTCATAACCTACCTCCTCGTTTAAATTTTGCTAAATGCTGCGGTCAAAAGTACTCAATCACCGTAATCATTCACTCCCCCCCACTGACAGCCAACAGCCTTTTACGGGTTTCAAAGCACAATCCGTTGAGAATACGCCTTTTGGTGCAACCTTGTCCGCGGTTGAAACCCTGCAAAAGCCTGTCGGCTGCCAGGGAGTGTGAACGGTTACCAATCACCAGTTCTCACCCAACAGTTCAAAGTATGCTTGCGGATGGTCGCAGGCAGGACAGCTCTCTGGGGCAGATTCACCTTCGTGCAGATAGCCACAATTGCGACACCGCCACACAACCTTGTTTTCCCGCTTGAATACTCGACCGGCTTCGATATTGGCAGCCAGGTCGAGATACCGCTTTTCATGCTGTCTTTCAGCCACAGCAATGGCCTCAAAGACCTCTGCGATATCTTCAAAGCCTTCCTCTCGGGCCACCTTGGCAAAGCCGGGATACATCTCAGTGTGCTCATAGTTTTCACCTGCGGCAGAAGCCTTCAGGTTCTCCGGGGTCGTGCCTATAACTCCTGCCGGAAAACTTGCCAATATCTCCACTTCGCCGCCTTCCAGAAACTTGAAGAGCCTTTTTCGCCTGACTGGCAAAATATGTGTAACGGTTTCGTGCCTGGGACTCACCCGCAAAAGCAGTGAGTAGGTTCTTCTCAGTTTGACTACCTCTTAAATCACTCATTTGATTTATCCTTCTTTCCACCAGCCCTTTTTTATATGGGCCTCTTTTTCTGTTTCTGCCAACTTCCTGATCTTATAGCCGGAATCTCTCAAAACACCGTACAGCACGCCGCAGCCGGCATCCTCACGCACGATATCTCCTGTATCGGCAAGGTCAAGCATTTTCTCTGCGAGTTTGAGCGTTTTCTTAATGTTTTCATCACAAGGCTTCATTGTCTTGATCCCTTCTAATCACGTATTTCTTTGAAAAGATTTTTAATGCCAGATTATCAAGATCCATGCCAGGATATAATCGTACAAAATAACAAGGAAAAGGCTTTAATATTGGGTAATTAGTTTCCTACCTGCATTATTGACATATTCCGACGTGGTATAGGTAACCCAATACACTATTGAGACACTTTGTCCCAGGCGAAAAGAAATAAATCCAATATGCTGATATTATGATATATTTGGTAATCTGAAAGATGCAAGAGTGTCTCATATCAAATTATGAGACATAAATGTCTCATGAGACATCCTGGAAATCGACAGACTTTTTCGGGTTTCAACCGCGGACAAGGTTGCACCAAAAGGCGTATTCTCAATAGATTGTGCTTTGAAATCCGAAAAAGGCCGTCATTTAACGGTTTTTCCTCGCCAAGTGGCTTAAACAAAAGTATCAGGGCCGGGCAAAAGAAAAAATCCGCCAGGTACGCCCAGAGAAAGGCAAAGCCTGCCAAAAAACCGAAATTGCTCCAGCCCGACATATCAGAGAGTGTCATAACCCCAAATTCGAGAATCAGGATCATGGTGGTGAAGGTGACCGGACATCCGCTGTGCTTAAGTTCCGTGTCTTAACGGGCAAACGGGCAATGTCATAGTCAAAACCGACCAGCTTATCCAGTTGGTCTCCGCCCGAGGTCTCATACATAAAAAGATATTGGGATGCCGCCTCGCGCGTGTCGGAAACGCTGTAAAACTCCCGGTCGTTGTTGTGCATGGCTCGGCGCATTTTCTTCATCACGTCCAGCACGCTTCTGGTCTTGGTGGTCAGGGGATGTTTGTCAATTAGGATCAATGACGGAAAAGGATGGATGGCTTATTTGGCAGACGGCCAAAATGAGTGGAATTTGATTTAATTTCAGAATTCCGTTGACAAAACTGAAAGTAAATCATAAAATGTAAGTAAAAATAGAAAAGAAAGGAGGATTGAAAATGCCGGTATCAGTTTTAACCAGCAAAGGGCAGACTACCATTCCAAAAGATGTACGGAATTTTTTAGGGCTTAAACAGAATGATAAAATCTTTTACCTGATTGAGGGTAAAAGAGTAATTTTAAATCCTCTTAAGGGAAATATACTTGATCTCAGGGGAAGCGTGGCTACAAAAGAGAAACCAATTGATTTCAAAAAGCTCAGAGACACTACCAGGAAAAAGGTTGCCCGAAGGATTGTTGAGGAAGCGCAATGAGATTTCTTGATACAAATATATTCATCAGATTCCTGACCGATGATGATCCAGAAAAAGCGGATGCCTGTGAGAAGACTTTCAAAAAGGCAGTTAAAAAAGAAGAAACTCTTTTTACCACGGACATGGTTATTGCCGAAATTGTCTGGGTTCTGGAATCATTTTATAAATTACCAAAGAATGAAGTCCGGGATAAGATAGAAAAAATCCTGAACACCACTAACTTGATCTGCCCCCACAAAAACATGATCCTTAGCGCCCTGATTTTATATAGCGAAAAGAACATCGACTATATAGATGCCTACAATGCATTAATCATGAAAGAAAAAGGGATAAAAGAACTCTATTCCTATGATAAGCACTATGACAGGATTGACTGGCTTACCAGATTGGAACCATAGAAAGGTTTTAAATTTAACTGCTGTTGCTCTTTCCTACTTTCGACCGAAACACAGGGTGAAAAAATGAAAAACCAAAACTAGTACAGGTAAAGTGGACTGAATACTATGACAAAAAAAAGCATTTTAGATGATAAGCTTCGCCTGGAAAACGCTTCCGGCATTATCTCAAGCGCCTGCTTCTTCCAAGTGTTAATTTGGGTCGCATGGACACCATTTTCTCCTTGATGGAGAGGTAAAAATTCTATCTTAATTGGTGGTCCAGATTTTGGGGAGTATTATAAAGTCCATCGGCCCCTCTTCGAAATAAGGAGTAGCGACAGATACGGAGGGGCCGAATCTATACCATCCTCCAAACTTCTGACTATCCGTTCTCTATCCAGCCCACATCCACAGACAAGAACCGATCCCATGAGCAAATCGAGCTGATCAAGGACATCCATTATCTCTTTGTATTCGCGGTACACCTTGAGCATCACCACCCTGTCCGTATGGTCAATTACCTCTCTCAACTTTTTGGTGCCCAGAGCGCCTGAAATTACGGTAAAGGATTCCTCTGCTTCGGCCAAAATTTCTCCTGCAGCGGCCGCAGCGGCATGGTAGGATGTGATGCCCGGAACGATCTCTATGGAGGTATCGGGTGCTATTTCCTTTATGGTTCGCATCAGGTAACCAAAGGTGCTGTAAGTCATAGGATCGCCGATGGTGACAAAGGCCGCATCTTTTCCCTTCCTTAAGGTGTCGACCACCGTGCAGGCGTTTTCCTCCCATGCAGTCCGGAGTTTTTCAGTGCCGCGGGTCATGGGAAAGCCCAAACGAACAAGAGTCGTTCCCTCTTTGATGTGGGTAGATGCTATCTCCTCGGCCAGTGAATAACTGTTCTTTGTGGAGGCTGCCGCAAATACGACATCTACCTGCTTTAGAATCTTCGCTGCCTTCAGAGTGATAAGGTCAGGGTCTCCAGGACCGACGCCTATTCCAAAAAGGGTGCCGTTGTTCATTCGTTTGTTCCTTTTTAATTGAACTTCTTAGGGTAAAGGATTTTGCCTATTTCGTATATCCCGTCCAGGAGCCTCAACGTGGGCCTTGAGACGATTTTTGGGTCGATGATATAGACCTGGCAGGAACCTGAATACTGGTCAAAATAGACCCTGGATTCAACATTGAAGACTGTCTTTATACCTTCTTCGGTCAACACATCCAGTATGTTTCCCTCAGATACGATCTTGCCCGATTTCATGAACCATCCTATTAGAAAAAGTTGCAGCCAAGTTCAGGTCGTGAAGCGCCGAGATGACGGTCCTGCCAGCCTGGCTGACCGCTTCAGATACAGCCCTCAGAAAATTCAGCGTGTACTGGATATCCATAATCGTTTCTGCAATATCGATATTTTCCCTGGAAGGGCCTCCAAGCCTCGGGATATAGGGATGCCGACACATCAGGACCACTTCCGTTCGGACCCACGATAGCATAAAAGTTCCCTGCCTCAACGGTCAGAGAAATATTATTCAGTACTTTCTGTTTCCCGTATGAAAAATGGAGCCTGCTTGCCTCAAAGACAGGGGTCCACTTTACTAGTCGATCATGCTCGGCGACAATTACAACAATCACCACACGACAATTATCTATGCTGTCAAACCAGCAAATCTAATTGTCATTATTATTGAAACAATGAGGAATCAGGAGGAAAGAACTAAGGAAAAATGAGAGACGAAAACCGGACAAGATAATTGTCGCGAACCGGACAAAGTAATTGACATTTAACAGTCACTCCCCCCCCTGACAGCCAACAGCCTTTTTCGGGTTTCAAAGCACAATCCGTTGAGAATACGCCTTTTGGTGCAACCTAAGCTAAGCGTTTAGCTGTTAGCCATTAGCGTTTAGCTTTGAAAAATCAAAACATTACGTTAATTAGAAATAACACCTAACGAGTGAAAGTTTGTAATAGCAAAACATCCTATAATCATTAAACTAACAGCTAAAGGCTAATAGCTCAAATTAGGTGCAACCTTGTCCGCGGTTGAAACCCTGCAAAAGCCTGTCGGCTGCCATGGGGTGTGAACGGTTACACAATAACAGTTACTCCCGTGTCATGGCGGCCCCGCACTTGGGGCATTTTCGCTCAAAGCAAGGGGTTGCAATTTGATGTGCGAGTCGTTCACCGCAATTAGGGCAAATGCAGTTTCCTCCGGGGCCTGCGGCAGAGCCGCCGGATCTACCGCGTCCGCCTCCAACCTGTCCCATGCCTCTGCCGGTTCCAGTGCCTTGACCTCTAGGACCTGTTCCATCTCCTCGTGGCATTTTACTTTTCTCCTTATTCATTATTTGATAGTGGGTAAATACTATTTAATGGTCAAAAAACAGGCTATTAGGAACGGGAGATAAATAAGTTGAACAAAAATTAATAGGATTTTTTGTTGTATTCAAGGCGCGAGGAGCGAGCATAACGGGTTATGTGATCGACGAGCAACGAAGAAGACGGCAAAAAAAACATTAATTTGTTCAAGTTATTTATTGTACGTTCCTTAGGTCTGTTTCCCGATATCGAGGGAATTCCCCCACAAACCATGGATATTGCAATAGGCCAAAACGTGAAAAGATTTAAAATCCCCGATCCGGTTAATCTGAAATCTGACATTAGGATTGCTATAGACAGGAGCCCAAGTGGCACGACCCAGACTAATCACCTGATCGTTGTCCTTTTTCAGTCCATAAAGTTCGATCCATTCAATGTGGTGTTCAGCCGTATTAGGGTGAGGCGTATCATGACCCACAATCACACGAATGATATTTCTTCCTGATTTATGTCCCTTATCGATCTCAATGCAAGGGACATGTTTCTCGCTTCCTTCATCTTTGCCTGCCTTGATGATTTCTGCAAAATCCATTTTATACCCCCTCTATATTTTTCGCGACAACCATGTTATAAACCTCTTAAAGATAAGTATCCGGACCTCAAAGTCAAGTAGGTACAGGGACTCAGTCCGATGACGAAATTGCTCCTTTTTTATATAGTTCTACTGCTTCCCTGACCGTTCCTCTCACGTTCAATATCACCTTTATTCCACCTGCATGGAGAATTTCAGAGGCCTTTGGTCCTACTTGGCCCGTCAGGACCACCTGAGCACCTGATCCGGATACAATGGTAGCAGCATTTATACCGGCTCCCCCTCCAGCATTCTGGGCAGCGGAATTGTCGATTATTTTGACGATATCTCCTGACTTCGCGTCCACAATCAGAAAATAGGCGGTTCTCCCGAATCCTGGATCTATTGTTGAATCCATGTCTTTCCCTGTTGCACTGATCGCTAGATTCATCTAAATCTCCTCTTTTTCAATTAATATAGATGTTCAGATAAATAATTTCAAAATCATGTAATAAAAAACTTGTTATTTCAATGGATTAACAGACCACGGTTGTGAAATTTAATATGTGAAAAACTATAGTGGGGATTACTCCCGAAGATGGCATGTTGTCGTTCTATTCTCATGCTACTTTTACCTCCTCGCCTTGGCCTGAATTTCAGCGCGAGACGGAACGATTGATCAATATCCCATGGCTTCGCCCGAAATCTGCTATCTGTTGTGGTTTGAACTTGCCACACAGATAGGGCTTCCTGAATTCCTCCTTGTCCAGCAAAAAGAGAATGTAACTGATGTGCCCGGAATATCCAGTGGGGTCAAGCCATTGAATCTTTTTCACTATCTGCCTAGCCAAGTTTGATGCCTTGCGGTGAATGATAGGCGACGCGCCATCGCACTTTTTGACTGAATAGAGCCACCTGCAGCTAAAAGGACGAATATCATAAGTCATGCAGGTTTTGTCCGCCTGGAGAAAGGCGCATCGAGAAAGCTTTCCCTTTTCTCTCTGCATCATGTTTTGAGCCAGCCTGGCCTTTATTTCCGATTTTAGTGGCTCTTCAAACATAGACACCCGGTCATGGATGATCATGCCTTCAAGAGTTGTAATATCAATATTACCAACGTTTATACAACAGTCAGCACAGCCCTTTACACATGCCGCTGATTTTTTAAACTCGGCCACGTCTTTTTCATACTGATTATATAGCTCCTTTAGTTTTTTTCTTTTTTCTATTTTCATCTTTTATCCGTTTGAACACCTAAGTTAAGCGGTTAGCCATTAGGGTTTAGCTTTAAAAAATAGTCCATCACGGATTAGTGCGGTAATCCGTGATAAACAGCAATTAGCTTTTAGGTGTTAGTAACCTATTTGGAAAACACCTGCCCGCCATCGCGAGCTCAGGCAAGGCGGGCGGGGCAGCAAATTAACAGTAATCGCTAACAGCTAAGTTTGTAATAGCAAAACATCCTATAATCGTATCCTATTCAAATCTCCTGGTAGAAAAATATGTCCCAAAAGTAATATACTGATATTACAGCTATTTAATTTTCTAAAAAGCAAGAAAATTAGATTTTACGGCATCCTTCATAACAAGCCAAAAGTAGTTTACGCTTTTAGGGATAATATACCTCAAAAAATATGACTTGTGCGATTAGCTATTAGCCGTTAGGTTTTAGCTTAACAATTTGTTTTTATACAAAATTTTTGCTTAATAGCTAACAGCTAATGGCTAGCATCCGTCTATGTTAAAAAAAATGTAAACTACAAAATGAAGGATGCTTCAATTGTTATAAAAATTCGGGTTCCTGAATGAAAATGGCAATTTTTTTTATTTGGTACTTGCCCCACCCTTTAAAAAAGGGTAGCCATAGTAGTCTTAGAAATCTTGACAATTATTAGGAGAGAGAGCCGGTTGGATGTCTCACTTATATCCTAAATTGAGCGATTAGCCTTTAGCTGTTAGCTATTAGTTTAATGATTACAGGATGTTTTACTATTGCAAATCTTCACCCTTGTTATTTTTATATGAATAGAAACGTTTCAGGGAGGAATAATGGCAGCAAAAATAATCAGCGGAACACAGATAGCAAAACAGATAAGGGAAGAACTCAAGGCCGAAGTGGCCGAGATGAAGGAAAAACACGGGGTAACACCGGGCCTTGTGACCATACTGGTAGGGGAAAATCCCGCCTCTATTTCCTATGTGACTGCAAAACAGCGTACGGCCGATGACCTTGGTTTTCATTCCATCCAGGATAACCAGCCTGAGGATATCAGTGAGGCCGATCTGCTGGCCCTGATAGACAAATACAATCAAGACCCGGCATTCCACGGTATTCTTATTCAACTTCCCCTTCCGAAGCATATAGACGAGGGCAAGGTCATCTATGCCGTAAACCCTGACAAGGACGTGGATGGTTTCCACCCTGTGAATGTCGGCAAGATGGTAGTGGGTGAACCCTGTTTCCTGCCATGCACGCCCCACGGCATCATGGAGATGCTCGTCCGTTCAGGGATTGAGACCAGCGGGGCCGAGGCGGTAGTTGTGGGCAGGAGCAATATCGTAGGCAAGCCGATAGCAAACCTGTTACTTCAAAAAAGAGAAGGGGGCAACGCCACTGTTACCCTATGCCATACCCGGACCAAGGACGTGACATTTCATACAAAAAGGGCAGACATCCTCGTAGTGGCGGCGGGCCGTCCCAAGGTCATCACGGCGGATATGGTAAAAGACGGCGTAGTGGTGATAGACGTGGGTGTAAATCGGATAGGCAAGACCCCGGAGGGTAAGGCGATCCTGTGCGGCGATGTGGATTTTGATGCAATAAAGGAAAAGGCCTTTGCCATAACTCCGGTGCCCGGCGGTGTAGGGCCGATGACAATAACCATGCTGATGAAAAATACAGTCCAGGCCGCAAGGCAGATTTCAGGTCTGGCCTAAACAATTCTCAAGGCAACAGAGGAAGAGAAATAGTCATGGATACCAGCAGACGCTTTGATAAGGAAGAAGGGGGATGCCCCAGCATACAGTGCGAAGCCAATCGTGATGTGCTGTGTCACTCATGTGCCGAAGGCGTGGTAACCGCGGCCCACAGGGTCTCTATGCGGGCAGTGGAACCGTGTCTGTTCGGCAAGGGCGGAGTTTGTTGCCGCATTTGCAACATGGGTCCTTGCCAGATCATAGAGGGCGTGGATACCATGAAAGGTGTCTGCGGTGCAGATGCGGCCACGGTATCTGCACGCAATTTTTGTCGTATGGTTGCCGGCGGGTCCTCTGCCCACATGGATCACGGCAGAGGAGTGGCCCTTGCCTTTCTCGCAACTGCCCGTGGTGAAACCCCCTATGAGATCAAAGACATAATCAAGCTGAGAAACACGGCCCTGATGCTTGGCATAGACCCTGCTGAAAAGGATACCAGGGATCTCGCAATAGAAGTAGGTACCAAGCTGCTCAGTGAATTCGGTCAGCAGGAGGGGACCCTGGCCTTTATTAAGAGGGCCCCCAAGGCCAGACAGGAACTTTGGGGCAGGCTGGGAATTCTCCCCAGGGGTATTGACCGTGAAGTAGTGGAAATAATGCACCGCACCCACATAGGAGTGGACCAGGAACATAAAAATCTGCTCTTCCAGGCCGCCCGATTGTCGTTGGCCGACGGTTGGGGTGCATCCATGATAGCCACGGAGCTGTCTGATATCATGTTCGGCACTCCGGTCTCGGTAAGGAGCAAGGTAAATATCGGAGTTCTTAAAAAAGACGAGGTAAACATCACGGTTCACGGCCACGAGCCGGTGCTTGCCGAGGCCCTGGCTATGGCAGCCAGTGACCCTGAGATTGTCAAGGCCTCCAGGAAAGTCAAGGCAAAGGGTATAAACCTGGCAGGTGTGTGCTGTACTGGAAACGAGATCCTCATGAGGAGAGGAATTCCCATAGCAGGGAGTTTTATTCAGCAGGAGGTTGTCCTTGCCACTGCCGCGGTAGAAGCTATGGTTGTGGATGTCCAGTGCATCATGCAGGGGCTGTCTCCCGTGGCAGACAATTTCCACACCGAGCTCATCACCACATCTGAAAAGGCCAGAATCCCAGGGGCCACACACATACAGTTCGACGAGCACAGGGCCATGGAAACGGCCAAAGAAATAATAATGCGTGCCATCAACAAATACCCGGAAAGGGGCAAACACTTCATACCTGTGCACCAGATGGACGTAGTGGCCGGCTTCAGTCATGAAAATATCGACTACACCCTTGGCGGCCGTTTTCGCGCATCCTACAAGCCCCTTAATGACAACATTATAAATGGCCGTATCCGCGGCGTTGCCGCCATAGTCGGCTGTGATAACTACAGGGTCATGGAGGAAATCCATATAGACCTTGCCAAGGAACTCATCGCCAATGACATAATTGTACTGGCTACCGGATGCGCCGCCACAGGCATGGGCCGCGCCGGGCTCCTGTCTCCTGAAGCATTGAGCATGGCAGGTGACGGCCTGAAGGAAGTCCTTGAGACAGTGGGATGCCCGCCTGTGCTGCATATGGGCTCCTGTGTGGATAACAGCCGGATTCTTATTGCCGCCACCGAAATGGTAAAAACCGGGGGTCTTGGCAATGATATAAGCGATCTTCCGGCAGTGGGCTGCGCCCCTCAATGGATGAGTGAAAAGGCAATATCCATCGGGCAGTACTTTGTCTCAAGTGGTGTTTATGTGGTCTTCGGACCGGGCTTCCCCACAACAGGCTCCAAAGTGGTTACCGACTACTGTTTTAAGGAGATGGAAAACCTCTATGGAGGGATGTGGGACATGGCCGAGACATCCAATGATTTTGCCGATAAGATGATTGATAAAATAAACCAAAGGCGCCAAAACCTCGGTCTGGATAAGAAAAAGGAACGAGTCCTCTTTGACATGGCCATGAGACGTGAACTCGAGGCCACACCTCTGCTCGATGTGGGATGCCATGGACCTGGGGGATAGGTAAGCGTTCACAGGGCACCGCATCTGCTTTGTTGTCGGGCACTTGAAGTACAGGGAGTACGTCTGCGTACCCTCCGCCTCGCATCTGCAGCACCCTGTAAACGCTTACAGTTCGGTGGGTTGCGGTAAAACGGGCGTTGTAATCCCGTGAACGGTTACGGGGATAGTTAGTGTCTGAACGGCCTTTTCGTTCAGACACTACATGGTTTTATCCTGGCTATTGTCAGAAATGCCTTTAGCCTGCTGACTCTGAGTGTCTTTAAGGCCATCTATGCCAAAGAGACGGCAGGCTGCGTCCAATATCATCTCGCTATTCCTTTCTTGAGCCTCTTTTTTGATAGAGATTATGGGATCTTGAAGTATCTTCTGCACAATAGACCTGGTGAGGACATCCAGGGCCTTTTGCTGCTCATCATTGAGGGATTCAAGGACCTTATGGCTCCGTGAAATCTCTTTTTGCCTCACTGCCTCGCCCTTTTCCTGAAGGTGTTGAATTACAGGCACTACATTCAGAGATTCCATCCAGGCCATGAACTTGATAACCTCGGCTTCCACCATGCGATCCGCCTTGGATGCCTCCTTTTCGCGTTCTGCCTTATTGAATTCTATAACCCCTTTCAGATCATCAATATCGTATAAATAGACATTGTCTATATCATTGACCTTGGGATCAATGTCTCTTGGCACTGCAATATCAATAAAGAACAGGAGGCGATGACGTCTGGGACGCATAATCCGTTTCACCTGGTCTTTCCTGAGAATAATCCCAGGGGCACCGGTAGAACTTATAACTATGTCCGCATCAACAAGAGCTTCCCCCACCTCTTCCAGGGATATGGCGCTTCCTCCAAGTGACTGTGCGAGATATACTGCCCGGGAGAGTGTACGGTTGGCCACGACCAACTTATCGGCACCGCCGGCAATAAGATGTTGTGCAGCTAACTCAGCCATTTCCCCCGCACCTATCAGCATGCCGTTTTTGCCCGCAAGATCCCCAAAAATCTTTTTAGCAAGCTCAACAGCCGCATAGCTAATAGAGACGGCATGGCTTGCGATCCTTGTTTCAGTCCTGATTCTCTTGGCCACAGAAAAGGCTTTGTGGAGCAGACGATTGAGAACCATGCCCGCAGTCTTAGCCTCTGAGGCCATACGGTAGGCATCCTTCAACTGACCGAGGATCTGGGGCTCCCCTACAACCATGGAATCAAGGCTGGAGGCCACCCTGAAAAGGTGCCTGATGGCAGACATGCCTTCGTATTCATATAGTGCCCCCTGCAGTGTGTTGGAATCCATTTTTCCCTTATCCAGCCACAGCCCTTTTATTGATTCTCTGACCTCATCCGGACGATTTGTAGAAACCAGGACTTCCACCCTGTTACAGGTAGAAAGAAACACAACCTCTTTGCAGGAAGGAAGCTCGGCAAACAGTCTCAGGGCAGGGGTGTCATTTTCGCTCAGGGAAAGGCGTTCCCGCACCTCCACGGGTGCGGTGTTATGATTCACTCCCAGGAGGACTGTCTGCGGTCTATTTAAGCCAAGTGGCATAGGAATGGGCACCAGGAAGTAACAGACTTACTCCCAGGAAGGTAAAGACCAAAACAGCAAAACCAATTAATGTCATAATAGCAGCCTTTCGTCCTCGCCAACCCACTGTAAGTCGCTGATGAAAAAGGGCTGCATAAATAAACCAGGTAATCAATGACCATGTTTCCTTTGGGTCCCAGCTCCAGTATGAGCCCCAAGCTTTTTCAGCCCAAATGGAACCGGTCACTATCCCCAGGGTCAGCAGGGGAAATCCCACGGTCAAACAGCGCTCGTTCATGGCATCCAGGGTCTCAAGGGAAGGCAGCCGCTGAAACACGGCCCCTAGTCGCTTCTTTTTTATCTGCCTTTCCTGTAGCAGGAACATAATGGCAATACAAAAGGCCAAGGCAAAAACAGCATCTGCAAACAGGCAGATAATGGCATGAATAGGGAGCCAGATACTTTTGAGGGCCGGAGGCAGAGGCAGAATTTCCTTTGACTGAAAAGATGACGCAGTCATTATAATCATGGCGAAAGGTATCACAAAGGCCCCAAGAGATTTTAACTTGCATCGCCATTGAAACAGGAGAAAAGAGCCGACCATTGCCCAGGCCATGAAAGATAGAGAATCGTGGAGGTTAACAAGAGGCGGATGGCCTCCTGCAAACCAGCGCACTAAAACAGCCGCAGTATGAAAACCAAAGCCCACGGATAAAACCACTGATGCAATCCGTTCCGCATCTTTTCTGAGGGTAATGATGTGGACAAGAAAACCGACCGTACTGATAAAATATATAAAAACTGTGATCTGAAAAAGGAATTTATGCATGGTAGTTAATTGAGGAATTATGGGACTAACTTAATAGAGCCTTTTGCAAAACTCAAGACAATATTGGCTGCTTCCTTCCCACAGAGAGAAACAGCCCATCTCTCTACCCTGTCCCATTCACTCTTTCTAACCCAGGCCATTACTTCCGGGTCTGCAAGTGACTGGCATAGATCTTTTCTGGTCACCGGATCACCGAAAGATCTAATTATCAACTGCCTCAACTCTCCCAACAGCGAGACATAGCCGCCATAAAACGAACCAAGGCTTTGTTCAAGCTCTTTTCGAAGGTGCTGGGCAAGGGCGGGACTTTTGCCTCCGGTAGATATGGACAGACAGAGATCCCCTCGCCTGACTACAGAAGGGACAATAAAACTGCAAAATTCCGGCAGGTCTACAACATTACAAAAGATTCTTTGTGATAATGCCTCCTTATATACTAATTCTTGGACCTCAACATCATCAGTAGCGGCAATCACCAGCCATGCCCTGTCCAGATCTTCCGGGACAAAGGCCCTTGTCTCATGGTCTATCAGGCCATCTGATGCCATTTCCCCGAGTGCCTCTGTTACCTCAGGGCTGACGAGCTTGATATGGGCACCGGCGCTCAAAAGGCCATGGATTTTACGTTCAGCAACGCCTCCTCCGCCTACGACAACAACTTTCCTATTTCTCAAGTCCACAGACAGGGGATAGTAATTCCGGGATGAATTTCTCTGCTTCATAGATTGAATGATATCAAGCAAAAGCAGATCAAGCAACAGCCTGTCTATTCAGGGAGCCTGCTTGCCCAAAAAAATTCATGAGGTCCATAGGTGAGGCATCCAATCAGCTACCTCGCTTGCCAGGTATCCCCAGTTGCCCTTGACCTTTGCCAATTGATCCGACGAATGTCCGTGTACAAAGACAGAGAGCCTTGCAGCGTCCCATGCATTATAGCCTTGGGCCAAAAAACCTCCGATAATGCCGGTGAGCACATCTCCCATGCCACCTGACCCCATGCCGGAGTTCCCAGAGGAGTTAAGGGCAACCCTTCCATCGGGTGCGACGACTACGGTCCCTGCCCCTTTAAGGACTACAACGGCCTTTGAGGAATGGGCAAGAGAAAGGGCTGCTGCTATGCGGTCATGCTGGACCTCGGCAATTGTGCATCCGAGCAGATGGGCCATTTCACCAGGATGGGGTGTTAAAATCCGGGGCTGTTTTGCCAGTGCTGCCGGACTGTGATTCGTGCCCAGGGCAGTAAGAGCGTCGGCATCCGCTATCATAGGTATAGGGACTGTTTCAAGAAGATGGCGAACAACATCCTGGGTCTCGTTGTTAAGTCCCAGGCCGGATCCGATGGCAAGGGCCTTTTTTCTTTCCAGCAGGGCCTTGATTATTGGAATGGCCTTACTGGAAACAGTTCCTGATTCAGTTTCAGGGAGATCCTCAGTCATGGCTTCAGTAAGTTTCTGAGCAAGCACAGGCTGTACATCTGTTGGACATCCTACAGTGACAAGCCCTGCCCCTGCTCTGAGCGCTCCGTGGGCCACGAGTGCCGCAGCCCCTGTCTTTCCCCTTGAGCCTGCCAATATTAAAAGATGTCCGAATGTGCCTTTGTGGCCAATGGACGGCCTTGGTCGAAGCATGGCTCTGAAAGTCCTCTCATCAAATAGTTCGGTTTTGATATCTGCTTCAGCAATTGCTATATCGGGTATGCCGATCTCAACAATGTGGAGCTTGCCCACATATTCGGTCCCTGGATGCAGAACAAGCCCCAGCTTGGCAAGGGCCATGGTGGCAGTAAGATCAGCCTGTATTGCCGTGCCGAGGGGACGCCCGGTATCAGCAGACAGTCCGGATGGAATATCAACTGCGACTATAGGCGCCGGACTTGCGTTTGCCATCTCAATGCATTGGGCAAACCTCCCTGTAACTTCCCTGACAAGACCGGTCCCGAAGATGGCATCAACAATAAGGCCTGATTTCTTGATAATTTCGGACATGGCTGAAAAGGAACCCGAATCCAGACACTCCGTGATAGGAAGTCCTGTTTTTTTTACTATATTGTAATTTGTAAGAGCGTCTCCCCTGAATTTTTCCCCTGGTGTCAGGATCAGGAGTTTAACCTTAACTCCTTCCTGATTGAGATGTCTGGCTATGACAAAACCGTCACCGCCATTGTTCCCGGGTCCCACCAGGATGGTGACTCCCTGGTGAAGCCTTGCTGCAAAATGCCGGCAGATGAGTTCAAAGATCCCGCTACCGGCGTTTTCCATAAGTATCAGGCCTGGGATGCTGAATTCTTTAATAGTCCTTTGATCAAGTTGTTGCATCTGGGCTGCAGTTACCAGTAACATGGTAAAATCCTCTTGCGACAAGTAAAAAGTAGTTTACACTTTTAGGGGTAATATAGCTCAAAAAATATGACTTGTGCGATTAGCTATTAGCCGTTAGATTTTAGCTTAACAGTCCGTTTTTATACAAAGTTTTTACCTAATGGCTAACGGCTAATGGCTGGCATCCGTCAAAAGGATTCACTCACGTTCTGTGCCCTGATAAAGTGCATCAAAATACTCTAAGCTCTTTTCCATGAAAAATTTGAAGTGTACCCCATTGTCAAGACAAAAAAACGTAGTATTTAAGGTGTATTATTTTGAGCATATTCCCATTATTAATTAGCGTCCTTTTTTAATTGTTGCAGGTTTCAAACTTGATCTCCATTCTCT
>JAYEMY010000086.1:0-4186 GCA_034718455.1 Thermodesulfobacteriota bacterium | reverse complement strand
TCACACTCCCTGGCAGCCGACAGGCTTTTGCAGGGTTTCAATCGCGGACAAGGTTGCACCAAAAGGCGTATTCTCAATGGATTGTGCTTTGAAACCCGAAAAAGGCTGTTGGCTGTCAGGGGGGGGGGAGTGAATGATTACAGCTGTTAGCTGTTAGGCACTGTTAATGTCTGACGAAGCACAATGATTCTCGATAACAAACCTTATACACTTGACCGAATAGTGCGGATCGGCATAGCTGTCGGATTATTATGGGGACTGATCTGGCTCTTGGGATACCTGAGCGCAGTCTTGATCCCCTTTGCTGTTGCCCTGCTTTTAGCTTACCTGATTAATCCACTTGTTTTTTTGGTCCAAAGAAAAGTCCCTAACCGTGTTTTTGCCGTTTTTATCAGTCTGTTTACCGTATTGGTTTCTGTAGCGGTTTTGGCTTGGTTGCTTATCCCTATAATCGTAGCCGATATAGCGAACATGGGCAGGATTTTAACTGACTTTGTCAACGATTCCGACTTGGCTGAACAGGCTGCTCAACGCTTGCCGCCTCACATCTGGGAGACGGTCAAGGATTTTATGGCGTCAAACGAGGTTAGGGATTTTTTCAAGACTGATAATTTCTGGAAAATTAGCGAATCCATTGCCTGCAAAGTTTTACCAGGAGCATGGGGACTCTTAACCGGCACCGCAAGCTTTATCATGGGCTTGGTCGGCTTGGCTGTGATTGGACTTTATCTAATCTTTTTACTTCTGGACTACGAGAAGGTCAAGCAAGGATGGAAGGACATGCTCCCGCCTGCTTACCAAGAGGCTACCATAGCCTTTGTCAGCGATTTTCAATTGGCCATGAACCGGTATTTCCGAGCACAGGCTGAAGTGGCCTCTATTGTCGGGATATTGTTCGCTATGGGCTTTTGGCTCATTGACCTGCCGATGGGTATCTTGCTGGGCCTGTTAATCGGGATTCTGAATATGGTCCCCTATCTGCAGATCATCGGTCTTATTCCCGCTTTTTTGCTGGCCCTTGTTCATGCGGTGGAGACGGGGAGCAGTTTCTGGATAACTCTTGGATTGACCGGTTCAGTCTTTGCGGTAGTTCAGACACTCCAGGATACTGTATTGGTTCCCAAAATCATGGGCCGGGTGACAGGCTTTAGCCCAGCCATAATTCTATTATCCCTATCCGTATGGGGCAAGTTATTAGGATTTTTCGGGCTGATCATCGCCTTGCCAATGACCTGTCTGCTCTTGGCCTACTACCGACGTTTTTTGATCTATCACTCTGAATCGCACACCTGAGTTCATTTGTGTATGCTGTCCTGGGTGGCTGAGAAAGCTATGATATCCTATGAGCGACTTTTCGTGTGAATTCAGCAGATTGGGTCTTTATGATCTTGACGATTTGGTTGACCTTGAAAAAATTTGTTTTCCTCACGCATGGACGGAACAGCAATTCTGGCTGTGTCTTAAGCAAAAGCAGTATTATATCTTTGGGCTAAAAAAAGGGGGCGAACTAGCTGCTTATATGTCTTTTTTTAATGTAGCCGACGAAATGGAAATCCTCAAGCTGGCTGTCCAGCCGGCGCATAGGCGCAAAGGTTTGGGCAAACGTCTTCTCGGGCTTGTGTTGCGGAATTGTATAGAGTTGGGCATAGAGCAGGCATATCTGGAGGTGCGGAGATCAAATACCGCTGCCCTTGCTCTGTACACCGGATTTGGTTTTATCCAAACAGGCACCAGGAAAGGGTACTATCCAGACAATAAAGAGGACGCCTTAATCCTTTCATTAGGAATGCCTCAGTAGTCCTGCCCCCTGCCCTAAACCTCTCCTGCTTTTAAGGCATTGTCGACAATTTCCTGTGCCTCTTCCTGGATCTTTTTTAAATGCTCTTTACCCTTAAAGCTCTCAGTATACAATTTATAGATATCCTCGGTACCGGAAGGCCGTGCTGCGAACCAGCCATTTTCCGTCACTACCTTGAGGCCTTCAATGGGCGCATTGTTGCAGGGTGCTTTGGTCAGTTTTGCGGTTATGGATTCTCCTGCGAGATTATCCGCCGTAACCATGTCGGGGGAAAGACCTTTGAGAATCGTTTTCTGCTTTGGTGTGGCCGGTGCATCAATGCGTTGATAAATAGAACGGCCAAATTTTTCTTCAAGTTCTTTATAGGTCTCTCCAGGGTCTTTGCCGGTTTTGGCTGTGATTTCGCAGGCAAGAAGATCCATGATAATTCCGTCTTTGTCCGTGGTCCAGACTGTGCCGTCTTTTCTCAGAAAGGACGCCCCTGCGCTTTCCTCACCTCCAAAGCCGTAAGAACCGTCAAGTAGGCCGTCCACGAACCATTTAAAGCCTACAGGCACTTCGCACAGCCTTTTTTTCAGATAGTCTGCCACCCGATCGATTATGGAACTTGAAACCAGGGTTTTGCCGACAGCCGCGTCTTTCCTCCACCCGGGCCTGTTCTGAAACAGATACCAGATAGCCACGGCCAGATAGTGATTAGGCTTAAGAAGCCCTGCGGTCCGTGTAACAATACCGTGGCGATCCGTGTCCGTATCGTTGCCAAAGGCGATGTCAAACCTGTCCTTCATTTCAATCAGACTTGCCATGGCATAGGGGGATGAGCAGTCCATGCGGATTTTGCCGTCTTTGTCCAGGGTCATGAAAGAAAAGGTGGGATCCACAGCCCTGTTCACTATCTCAATAGAAAGCCCGTAAAGTTCGGCAATGGGGTCCCAGAAATAAATTCCCGAACCGCCCAAGGGATGTACACCGATTTTGAGCCCCTCCTGGGCGATGATCTCCATGTCGATGATGTTCTTGAGGTCTTCCACATAAGGGGTGATGTAATCATATTCTTGGGTTGTATCGGCCTTCAGGGCCTTCTCAAAGGACATCCTTTTTACGTCTTTGAGCCTGCCATTAAGAAGTTCGTTGGCCCTGTCTTCAATGGCCTTTGTCGTCTCCACAGAGGCCGGACCTCCCTCAGGTGGATTATATTTGAATCCGCCGTCCTCAGGAGGATTGTGGGAAGGGGTGATAACAATTCCGTCTGCAAGCCTCTTTGTTGTCTTGGCGTTATAAGTCAGAATGGCATGTGATATTACCGGAGTGGGTGTATAACTCAAACCTTTCTGGACCACGACCGTTACACCGGCCGCGGCAAAGAACTCAATGGCCGTGGCCAGGGCAGGCTCTGAAAGGGCATGTGTATCAATCCCTATGAAAAGGGGACCTGTAATTTTTTTGAATCTTCTGTATTCATAGAGGGCTTGGCAGATGGCCAGGATATGGTCCTCATTGAAGCTGTTTTTTAACGAGGATCCCCTGTGCCCGGAGGTGCCGAATGTCACGCGCTGAACAGGGTCTGAGACATCAGGTTTACGTGTATAGTAAGCTGAGACGAGCCTTGGAATATTAGCCAGCATCGACCTGGGTGCAGGCTTGCCTGCAAGTTCATGTATCGGCATTGTTTTTCTCCTCCTAATCCGGACAAATCGGAACCAAACAAAGGGCATCCTTGCCGGCATTCTTTTTAATTACTTCAAATTGTCTTTCTTTTCTGCAACCTCGATGAAACGTAATCATTCACTCCCCCCCCTGACAGCCAACAGCCTTTTTCGGATTTCAAAGCACAATCTGAGGTGTCATCAAACGGCCTTGCTTCCGGCAATACGTGAAGATGAAGCCAGGCTGCATGCTTTAGCGGTAATTGCCTTTGACCTGAAGCAATATCAGATTGATTTGATCCTCATTGGTCTTGTCAAAGCATTTTCCTTGTGTTAAGCATCACCTGCTTTAAGGGCGGCGTAGCCAAGTGGCTAAGGCGACGGTCTGCAAAACCGTTATTCCCCGGTTCAAGTCCGGGCGCCGCCTCCAATACTATACTCACCAACCATTTATATTCCCTAACAGCCAGGGAATGAACAATTGCCCTTAGTATATACTCTCATCCATTGGAATCCAAGCGAGCTTGAAGGTTTAACATGCGTGTAGTCGTCATCGGAGCCGGTGAAGTAGGTCGCCACATTTGTCAGCAACTCTCAGGAGAAGACCACGAAGTCGTTCTTATAGACAGAAGTGCAGACCGTCTAAAGCATGCGGAGCGGGATCTTAATATACTTTGTATTGAGGGAAACGGGGCCTCTGCCAGGATCCTGGAACAGGCGAATATCACAAAGGCCGATCTTT
>JAYEMY010000085.1:0-4205 GCA_034718455.1 Thermodesulfobacteriota bacterium | reverse complement strand
GAGGTCAGCCGGTCAAGGTAGTCTATGATGCTGACGGCGATGGATTTAAGGAGGTCATTACGCTGTTTAAAGATGGCAAGGCCTGTCGTCAGACCGAGGATCGTAATCAAGACGGAAAACCGGATATTGAAGAGAATACGGGGGAGTGAGAGGAGACTCTTTATTGTTAAATCATGTATCTTTCTTACTATAATTTAGAAATAAAGCCTTTTCAGATAAGCGCGGATCCAAAGTTCCTCTGGCTTGGCGAAAAGCACAAAGAGGCCCTTGCCACGCTGAAATACGCAACCCGGGAAAATAAGGGGTTTTTTCTCCTTACCGGCGATGTCGGCACAGGGAAAACTACACTTATTAATGCCCTGGTTAACAGCCTTGAAAAGGAAATTATTATTGCAAAGGTTTCTTATCCCGGTCTGAATACACTCGAATTTTTCAATTTTATTGCTAATGAATTTAAAATGAACAAAATGTTTAGCAATAAAGGAGATTTTCTTGTTCATTTAGATAATTTTTTAAATAATGCATATGAAAATAATCAAAAAGTACTACTTATAATTGATGAGGCGCAATGTCTGAAACAGGAGCTTTTAAATGATATACGTCTTATATCAAACATAGAAAGGCAGGATACAAAGCTGATAAACCTGTTTTTTGTAGGAAATAACGAATTTAATGATATTTTACTCGACACAGCAAACAGTAATTTAAGGCAAAGAATTACTATCAAGTATCACATTGATACCTTGACGAAAAATGAGGTTGCAGAATATGTTAGATATCGCCTCAGGATCGCCGGTTCAGAACAAGATATTTTCACATCAGGGGCAATTCGTCAAATCTTTTCCTTTTCCAGGGGTTGCCCGCGCCTGATCAATATAATTTGTGATCATGCCCTGTTAACCGGATATGCCAAAGGGAAAAAAACAATAGATGCAGATATTTTAAGGGAATGTACTAAAGAACTGCAAATTACGACTCAAAGGAAAAAGAAAGGCATAGACCTGGAATTTGTTAAAACAATTGGGAGAAAGCTTACAGAGAGGAAACCAGTCGTATATATTGTATTTTTTATTATTATGATACTGATCATTGCCGGCTATCTTAACAAAGGATTTTTTCAACAGGATACCATTATAACAAAAAAAATAGAATCAGATAATTCGTTCCGGATGGTTAAGACGAATAAAAACGAGCTTCCTGCGCTACTGGATTCAGGGCGTTCCGACAAAACAGGGCAGCAGGATATTTCATCTCCTGCACATAAAGTGACTGCGCAGGGCGGGAAAGAAGTTTCGTCAGCTAAAAGGAGTATCCCCAGACTACTTCATACACCTGAGTCTGTTCCTCAACTGCAGGAGATAAAAGATCTGAAAACAACCCGGCTTGTCTCAGGCCTGAAGCCTATAAAACTTGAGCCGGTTGAAACAGACCGGCTGGACAGGCCTTTGGAGGATATGAGTATGCCGGATATCCCGGATGTTTCCGGTCCGGATATCTCCGATTGGATTTCGGATCAACATGTAGTGTTCGGTGATTATGCAACAGCCGATAGATACATGGAGATGGTTCGACTCAGGATAGAAAGGCACAAGATATATCCACGTAACGCCAGAGTGAGACAGATGGAAGGAGATGTAACTGTACGCTTCATAATTACACATGAAGGAGATGTCAGAGCGGTCGAGGTTGTGAAGACATCAGGGGAGAAATCTCTGGATAGGGCAGCTCTTGCGGCGGTGAAAGGTGCGGCTCCGTTTCCACGGGCATCCGAACGTCTTTTTAAGGGAGAAATTCCTTTGGAGCTTATCTTGGGGTTTGAGTTGAAATAGAGGTAACTGTTCAAGGGTTCCGGGTTCAGAGGTTCCGGGTTTATTGGAAATTTGAACCCAAAAATCAACAGAGGGAGGGTAAGAATGAAAAAATTTAACAAAGGGAAGTTTTGTATTTTTTTATTGGCGGTTCTGATGATTGCAATATGGCCGGTCATCCCTGTTTTCAGCCAGGATTCGCCATCTGTCGAAACAGAGGCTGAACGAGGCAAGGTCTATATGAAAATCGGCAAGGTCACTGTCACTGAAAAAAATCCTTACCTGAAGACAGCCGATCTGCCGACCTCGGTGGATGTGCTCGGCGGGGACCAGATCGAAAATGAGAATATCGATTTCACTATGGAGCTGTTCAAGAAGCTCCCAGGAACATACTACGGAGACTGGAATCAGGGAATTGTATCAGGCACCTTTTCTCTTCGGGGATTTGACGCAAATCATGACGTGGCGACAGCACTGATTGTTGACGGTATCCCTCATAACTGGGCCCGCGGG
Source organism: Thermodesulfobacteriota bacterium (assembly GCA_034718455.1). Taxonomy (GTDB): domain Bacteria; phylum Desulfobacterota; class Dissulfuribacteria; order Dissulfuribacterales; family UBA3076; genus UBA3076. The sequence goes on along the minus strand of JAYEMY010000085.1, from coordinate 1,884 downwards.
TCTATGGACATCCAGCCCTTTTTTCCCATGGAGATAGAACGTATCGAGTTGGTAAAGGGCACCAACGACCCCCGATACGGACTGAACAATATCGCCGGCAATGCAAACCTGTTTACAAAACGGGGCGGTAATTATTCACAGGTAAAGCTCCTCCACGGCAGCTTTCAGACCAGTGAAGGCGACATATTGGTAGCCAGGGAAGCCGACGGTTTTTCTCAGACCTATTTTGCGGCATATCGCCGGACAGACGGATACAGGGACCATTCAGACATGAATAAGGGCGCTGTATCAGGCAAGTGGTTTTATACTACCAGCGATGATCGGCTCAGTGTTGGAGTAATCGCCCGATTTTTCGACATGGATGCCGACGCCGCGGGATACCTGAACAAGGAGCAGTATAAGGATGATCCCGAGCAGGCTCAGTCCTTCAGCAAGAGCGATGGCGGCGAGCAGGAAAACAGGCATGCCAGTCTGCATCTGGATTATATTTTTACTGAAGACCTTTCATGGTCTTTCAAGACCTATGCCCAGCACCTGGAACGAAATCGCTGGTGTCGCTTTAGCGAGACAGGTTCACAGCAGGAAAGGGTTCGTGATGAGGACCAGTATGGCGCCATCTCTACCTTGACGTATGAGACCGCTGATTGGGGGATTGAGAACATCAGACTTTCCTGGGGGCTGGACTACCAGTATCAGGACAACATAAGCCAGCGATACAAAACCGAGAATCGTGCCCGACAGGAAAGCCCGTACCGGGACTGGGACTATACGACTTGGTATGTGGGGAGTTACGTCCAGGCGGACGGCGAGGTGACTGACTGGCTAAGGCTGATTGCCGCCATGCGTGTGGACTACGTGGACGGGCATTTTGAAGACAAAGTGAACAACCAGAGACTGGATATGCTGGATTACGATGAAATCTGGCAGCCCAAGATTGGAGCGGTTGTGACACCGTATCCCGGATATAACCTCTATGCCAACTGGGGCCGAAGTTTCCAGATCGGCGCTGAGTCCATGCGATTCGGTCAGACATCAGGGGGTGCACTTTTTGACCGTAACGTGGGTTATTCCAAGAATGATGGTTGGGAAGCGGGGATCAAGGTGTCGCCTGTGAAATGGCTGGCTGCTCGTGTTTCGTATTGGGAGCAGGATGCTGATGATGAAGTCAGGTTGGTGCCGGATCCTACGGGACTGGCCCAGACAATATACGACAATGTGGGTGAGACCGAAAGGCGTGGCTGGGATCTGGTGCTCAACGTAAAGCCTCACGAGTGGGTTACTTTGTGGGGATCATACTCGAGGCAGGAGGCTGAATATACCGACCCCGGTCCCGGCAAAGAAGCAACAAAGGGTAATGATATAGATCTTATTCCTGATTACACCTTAAAGGCGGGAGTGGATTTTGAGCATCCCAGCGGTTTTGCGATGTCTCTGTGGTTGGAGTCCCAGGATGATTACTACGTAGAGCCAACAAACACCGAGTCCAGGGTAGGAGAGTATGAGGTGGTTAATCTGGACTTGAGATACAAAATCAAGCTGATGACTTTTGCCTTTCAGGTCCGGAATCTCTTTGACGAAGAATACAGTGCCTTTAGCTACTACAGTGGTGATTGGACCAAGTATTCACCAGGGGACGAAAGGAGCTACTATGGCTCAATCATGATCGAGTTCTAGGGACTTTCAGTTCTAAAAGTTTCCAGAGCTTATGCTGATATATGTGCTCCACCCATTTTGGGTGGGGCACATTTCTGTCTGTTCCGGGTAAAAAAGGCAGTGAGTGAATGGCTTGGCCATGCTATAGGGCGTTATGAGAGGGACTGAATTATGAAAAAGCTTTTTTGGTTTTGTACAGTGATCCTGTTGCTTACTCAGCCGGTATCGGCA
>JAYEMY010000084.1:0-4275 GCA_034718455.1 Thermodesulfobacteriota bacterium | reverse complement strand
CAACATTCAGCATCAGTAAAGATTGAGCAATCACCCTTACCCTTTCTGAGTACCAGTGGTTCGTCATTTACCAACGATATCACGCTTGATGGCACTGCAGGAATAATTCCGCAATCTACGACCATAGCCAATCTCTTTCCCATGACTTCATTAATTTCTTTGGGATCTGACCATACAGGTCCATCACCTATGACGGCTGAGGTGCTTATGAGCGGGTTTCCCAGTGCCTCGGCTAGTGCCTCACAGACCGGGTGAGCTGGAATACGAATTCCAACAGTGCGGCGTTTTGTAAGCATCATTTTGGGAACTTCCCTGGATCCCTGTAGAATAAAGGTGTAAGGGCCGGGCAAAAAACGTCTCAATATTCGATAAGCATAGTCTGTCACAAAGGCATATTTGCTTATATCTCTGAGATCTGCGCACACAAAACTGAAGGGTGAGCTTTTATGGAGTCCCTTGATCTGATAAATCCGTCCAATTGCTTTCTTGTTAAAGATATCAGCTCCTATGCCATAACAGGTATCTGTGGGATATACGATTATTTCTCCCTTTCTCAAGACCTCTGCTACCCTGTTTATCTGTCGAGGGCTGGGCCTTTCCGGATCTATTTCCAGTAACAATTTCTATCCTCCACGATTTTCCCATGCCCTTATTGAAAAAAAAACCCATCTAGGGTAATTATAATAGTCTGTGATTAACAAATTCTGTTTCAGTTATTTACCTGTTACGAATTAAGACCCACAAACCCGGACATTCTCCTTCAACAGGAACGTTTTTAATAAATTGGAACTTTCCTTTATATCATGTCCGGGCCTACGTCCAGAAATTTTTACAAAGGAGAATCTTCTAATGAAACTAGATCCAACCAAAATGAAAGACTGGCAGATTTCAGAAGCTGCTGAAGAAAACATGAAGACCGTATATCAGCTTGGTGAAGAATTGGCCCTTAAAAAGGAAGAGCTCCTTCCTTATGGCCACCATGTAGCAAAAATCGATTATGCCAAGGTGTTGGAACGTCTCAAGGACACGCCGGACGGGAAATACATCGACGTGACTGCTGTTACACCCACTCCTCTGGGTGAAGGTAAAAGCACCTGTGCAGTAGGTCTTATGGAAGGACTCGGGAAAAGAGGCATAAACGTAATGGGCGCCATACGGCAACCATCCGGAGGACCCACCTTCAATATCAAGGGCAGTGCGGCAGGAGGAGGCCTTTCGCTGGTCATTCCTCTTTCGAGATTTTCTCTCGGGCTCACGGGTGATATCAATGCTATCATGAATGCCCATAATCTGGGCATGACTGCTCTCACCGCCCGCATGCAGCATGAATCCAATTATACAGACGAACAGTTGGGCCGGAGGGGACTGAAGCGTCTTAATATCCACCCCAAGAGCGTAGAATTCAGGTGGATAATGGATTTCTGCGCCCAGGCCCTGAGGAACATTACGCTTGGATTGGGGGGCCGGATGGACGGCCTTACCATGCAGAGCGGGTTCAACATAGCCGTCAGCTCGGAAATCATGGCGATACTTGCCATAGCAAATGACCTCAAGGATCTCAGAAAACGTATGGGCCGTATAGTGCTTGCCTATGACCGTACAGGCAAACCCGTTACAACGGAAGATCTCGAAGTGGCCGGCGCCATGACCGCCTGGATGGTGGAGACCATCAATCCCAACCTCATGCAGACTGTTGAAGGTCAACCCTGCATGGTCCACGCAGGACCGTTTGCAAATATTGCCATAGGCCAATCTTCGGTCATTGCCGACAGGATAGGATTAAAGCTTACTGACTACCTGGTAACTGAGAGCGGCTTTGGCGCTGACATAGGCTTTGAGAAATTTTGGAACCTGAAATGTCGCTTCAGCGGGCTCAAGCCCAATTGCGCAGTGATAGTGGCCACCATCAGGGCACTCAAGTGTCACGGCGGAGCGCCCATACCCCGTCCGGGCCGTCCGATGCCCGAGGAGTACAATGGTGAGAATGTAGAGTGGGTGGAGAAGGGATGCGCTAATCTGATCCATCATATTGAGACTGTAAAAAAGGCAGGAATCAACCCTGTGGTCTGTATTAATGCCTTTTACAATGATACCAAGGACGAGATCGCCGTAGTTCGCAGGATGAGCGAGCAGGCCGGTGCTCGGGCAGCCGTATCCGAGCACTGGCTGAAGGGTGGAGACGGCGCCCTTGAGTTCGCAGACGCAGTTATCGATGCCTGTGAAGAAAAGAACGAATTCCGCCTCCTTTACGATCTTGATATGCCCATTCGCAAGCGCATAGAACTGATCACCAAAGAGGTATATGGCGGGGACGGCGTTACCTACACTCCGGAGGCCCTTGCCAAAGCCAAGGCCATGGAACAGGATCCTGAGATTGCCAAGCTGGGGACCTGCATGGTAAAGACCCACCTCAGCCTTGCAGACGACCCGAACATCAAAGGCGTACCCAAGGGATGGAACCTGCTTATACGGGATATCCTGACATACAAGGGTGCGGGTTTTGTGGTCCCGGTCGCCGGCGCCATAAGCCTCATGCCGGGAACCGGCTCTGATCCGGCCTATCGCAGGATCGATGTAGATACGGAGACCGGAAAAGTAAGCGGTCTCTTCTAAACCAGGGATAAGTACCTTAGGAACGTATTCATTTGACAAGGAGGTCCAATGAGGAAAGTTTTAATTATTATCAGTACTGAGGACGGCGAAAGCATTTACAATGCAATGAGGCTGGCAAATCTCGGCGTCAAAATCGGATGGATGGATGACCTCTATGAGCTTTCCATGGAGGCGGATAAAGTCTTAACTTTTTGAATGGAAATTCTCCTTCATACCTGCTGCGGGCCATGCACCCTATACCCGGTCAAAGAGCTTCAAGAAAAAGGCAACAAGGCCCTTGTCTATTTCTACAATCCCAATATCCACCCCTTCAGGGAATATGAACGCAGGGTTGAGGCCTTGGAAATGGCTGCGGAAAAGTTCAAATTCCCGGTACTTTGGGATCAATCCGGATATGGGCTCAGAGACTGGCTGAACAAAATAGGGACAAGGCAGGACCCTGAGGAGCGTTGTCCTGTGTGTTACCATATTCGTCTGGAAGCTACTGCCCGAAAAACCGCTGAACTTGGCCTGTCCGCCTTCAGCACGACCCTCCTTTACAGCCGTTACCAGAGACATGACCTTATCCGTGATATTGGGGAAGAGCTTGCTCTTGCTTATGGAATAGAATTCTATTACCAGGACTTCCGTAATGGCTGGGTAGAGGGTATAGAAATCTCAAAGGAATTCGGGATCTACAGGCAACCATATTGCGGCTGTATTTATAGCGAGGAAGAGCGCTACAGCAAGAGGGCAAAGAGATTACAGAAAAGAATTCGCGCAAAGTCAACGCAGACCGACTTGTCAGGGCAACAGACCGATAATCATTAAAACTAATAGCTAACCGCTAAGGCGCCAAGAACGCAAAGTTAAACACAAAGAAGATACTTGTCCAGCCGGTAACGATTCGGCTGGATAAAAAGTATTTCTTAGCGTCCTTAGCGTCCTTAGCGTCTTCGCGGTTCAATTTACCGTAAAAATACCTCGTAGTGGTAAAAGAAACATACAAGACTAATAGCTCAATTTAGGTTACAAAAAGGTTAATCAGTAATGAATCCCCTGCTTGAGTTCGGTAAACTGCTGCTGATCTTAGGGATATTATTTGCAGTAATAGGGCTGCTTCTGATGTTAGGCCCCAAGATTCCGTTTCTGGGCAAGCTGCCAGGAGATTTTATAGTCAGGCGAGGCAATTTTACCCTTTATTTTCCCCTGGCCACTTCTATACTTCTGAGCGTAGTCCTTACCTTGATATTTTTCATATTCCGCAAATGACCCGCCGTGACTTTCTGAAAAAAGCAGGCTTTTGGGCTTTTGGCCTGGGGCTCCTCTACCCTGTTTATGCCTTTGTGGCAAAGAAACGATTTCGTCCGCCCATAGAAATCCGATTGAGACGCAAACTAAAGCCAGGAGAATTTTTACTTGAGTCCCATTTTGCCTTTTTCGAAACTAATCAGGGGCCTTTGGCCGTATCCCGCACTTGCACCCATTTGGGCTGTATTGTCAATTATCAAGAGGCAGACAAAGAATTTCTCTGTCCCTGTCATCAGAGTCGTTTCACCTGGGATGGTAAATACCTGTCAGGCCCGGCCGAGAAAGATCTTCCCAAGCTCCACGTCAAGGTACTGGAAGGCGAAGAAGGCTATATCGTCCAGATACCCAGGGGGATATTCTGAAATTGAAAGA
>JAYEMY010000083.1:2020-4289 GCA_034718455.1 Thermodesulfobacteriota bacterium | reverse complement strand
ATCAACGGTTTAACAAGGGTATAAAGGGTAAAAAAATGTCAATATTTAATATTGGCATAACTACCTGTAAAACAATGAATAATTGCCAAAAAAGGGACGATTTACCACACCAGTTCCGGTTGACCCTATTTTTTGAAGTATATTATTCTTAAAAGTGTAAACTATTTTTGGCTTGCTATGAAGGATGACAGAAATCCTGTTGATCCTGTCAGAGAAGTCCGCCTGAAGGGCGCTAAGTTCAACAAATTGGCATCCTTCATTCACCAGTTTACACTTTTTTCGAAAAAACGTGTATTGTTGAATTGAATGCGTTCATCAACAGTACAAAAGCATGAAGGCCAAATTTCTAATTTCAACGTTCCGTGAACGGTTACAGAAGATGAAAGTATTAATTCAGCATATATACTCTGATCATGGGTCGAGATTATTGACCAAATATTTCAGGTTGAGAGACCGGTTTTTGCCTCACGGGAGCAAAAGGAGAAAGGTAGCTAAATTTTTCTTCAAGCTACCGGGCATGTTCACGGGGGGAAAATTAGTCCCTATGGACACTTCAATTGTGCTGGATGAACAGCATCGCTACCGAGTTATTGATGGTACGATCTGCTATACCTATATCCCGCTGCGTTGCCCTGTCAATTTAAATCACGTTATTGAGGATTTGAAGAATCGTCCACTTTTTTCGATTGTTGTGCCTGTTTACAATACCCCATCAGATTTGCTGAGTAAATTGCTGGCTTCAGTTACAGCACAATGGTACCCGCACTGGGAACTTATCCTTGTGGACGATGCTAGTACATCCAAGCAGACAAAAATGGATTTGGCAAAAATAAATGATCCGAGAATTGTGGTACTCAACTTTATAAATAACCACTGCGGAATTGCCGGTGCAACCAATACGGCACTTGCTCGCGCCAAAGGTAACTTTGTGGTGTTTCTCGACCATGACGATGAGCTAACTGAGGATTGTTTGTACGAATTGGCGCTGTGTATTGATCGGGAAAACCCAGATTATATATACAGTGACGAAGACAAGATTGCATCGGACGGACGCTATGTTGAGCCACATTTCAAGCCGGATTGGTCGCCTGACACCATAATGAGTACCATGTATGTCTGCCATGTTTCCTGTGTTCGACGCAGTTTACTGGAAAAGATCGGCGGTTTACGTTCGAAATATGACGGGTGCCAGGACTGGGATCTGGTTCTTCGTTTGATGGAAAAGACAACGCGCATCAGTCACATTCCAAGGGTCTTATACCATTGGAGAATTATCCATGGATCCATTGCTGCCGATATTGGAGCAAAGCCATATGTTCTCGATGCGACTAAACGAGTTCGTGAAAATGCTTTGGAAAGAAGGGGTGTGGCCGGAACTATTGAGCCGGTGGAACAGGCTCGTGGATATTTTCGTGTGAATTACCACCTTACAGGCGATCCGGTTGTTTCAATCATTGTCCCAAGCCGTGACAATAGTGCGGTGCTTCATCGGTGTATCGATTCAATTTTTGGAAAATCAAGTTACCAGAATTTTGAACTGATCATTCTTGATAATGGGTCTGTTGATCCGACCACGCTGGCGTATCTTGATCGGATCAGTGAAAATAAGAAGGCTACTGTTATTCGTCATGATGCTCCGTTCAATTTTTCCGAATTGAACAATATTGGGGTTAGTAAGGCCCGAGGGGGAATTCTAGCCTTTTTAAATGATGATGTTGAGGCCATTACTGTTGATTGGATGGAGCGGATGGTGGGGTATGCTCAGCTTGCGCATGTTGGCGCAGTTGGGGCCAAACTTTTATATCCAGGGCTCCGAGAAATTCAACATGCAGGACTGCTAAATCTCAAGAATGGGCCGGCTCATGCTTTTTTGCGACAACAAGCTGATAGCCCCGGTTATTATATGCGTAACTTATTGGAGTATAACTGGCTTGCGGTTACAGGCGCATGCTTAATGATTGAAAGAAAAAAATTTGATTCCATAGGTGGTTTTGATGAATCTTTCCCCATTGCTTATAATGACGTTGATTTTTGCTTCAGGCTGCGTGACGTCGGCTTGTACAATGTTGTATGCCAGGCAGTACAGTTGATGCACCATGAGTCAGTCAGCCGTGGGCTGGATCAGCTTACCGCAGAAAAACGTGCGCGCCTCGCTCGTGATAAGCGTCATCTATTTGATAAGCACCCACACTATTTCCAGAATGATCCATTTTATAATCCAAATTTGCATCCCAACGGATTAAATTTTGAGATTACAGGGTAAGATTTT
>JAYEMY010000083.1:0-1920 GCA_034718455.1 Thermodesulfobacteriota bacterium | reverse complement strand
GATTTTTTTGATACGCTTTTTGTTCGTTTCCTGTTGGATCCAGAAGATGTATTTGATATTGTTGGTAAGCGTTTTGGCATCAAAGGGTTTCGCGATCTCCGTCGTGCAGCACAAACCGAGGCTTTTCGTCGTATGCATTGGGCGGGCTTGAAGGAAATTACCTTGGCGAGTATTTACGAATGCTTTGATCATTCTTCAGTTCCTTTAGATGCATTGATGCGTGCCGAGTATGAGTCAGAGCTTTCATTGGTTTATCCGAATATCGAATTGTTAGACATATATTTAGAAACAGTCATGTCCGGCAAGCGTGTGGTGTTGACTTCTGATACATATTTACCGGCCAAATTCTTCAATGAGGTATTTCGCCAACACGGACTACCTGCTGTACCGCTATTTATCTCTGCTGACAGAAATGCTACCAAGAGGGACTATGGAGAATTGTTTGATATTATTGCGTCAGAGCTGGGGATTCCTCATGCACGCATTTTACATATTGGGGACAATGCACAGTCAGACGTTAAGCAGGCAAAGCTAAAAGGGCTGTCTACCTTTTACTATACCGAGTCTCGGCGACCCGGAAAACTGCAATGTGTTACGCCTGAATCTTCAATGGCGCGTGGTTTGCTACGCAAGCATTATGAAGAGATTCACGCCGGCTCTTTTGAGGAATTAGGCTTTCTCTATGGTGGTCCGGCGGCGGTGGGTTTCCTTGACTGGATCAGTGATCAAGCCAAGCGCGACAAGATTGGCCGAATTTTATTTGTGGCGCGTGATGGCTACGTTTTGAATTGTATTGCTAGTTTATGTACAAACATTTACCTGCCTCAATTTGATTATTTTTTGGGCTCGCGGACAGCATTCACACTCGCTGCTATCACAGAGACGAATTTCACTGAATTTCTACCATTCTTGTTGTCTGGGTCTGTTGGTTTGTCGCCACACGAGTTGCTTGATAGAATTGGCGTTCCTGCGCCGGCAAAGGGCGTAATGGAGGATCTCGGCCTTGGGGATGACATAATCGTCACCGAGTCCCGGTTTGATCAACTAAGTAAATTCTTATACGCCTATCGCTGGGAGATTCTTAAGGTTTGCCGTTCCAATAAAAGAGCGCTTCATGGATATCTTAAGGTACTTGGTGTTCAGCCTGGTAGCCGTGTGGCACTGGTTGATATAGGCTGGAACGGAACTACGCAGGACGCATTCGAGTTGGCAATTAGTGACTTTATGGATATCGATGTATTCGGTTACTATTTTTGCCTTTCTAATACCCCTGACTGCAGAGCCCGCCAGCAAACAAGACGCATGGATGCATTGTTCTCCAGTGACTCCGGTTCTTCGAACTTGGTTGATAGTATATACGGTAATCGTTTAGCTTTTGAATTATTTTTTTCTGCACCTCATGATTCCATTGTTGGATTGGAACTCGGTCCTGCGGGAAATATAATTGGGCATAATGATGTCAGAAGGGCTTATCGTGTAAACCAAGGCTTGTCGGCTACAAAAATTGCCAAGGGTATTGAGGTTTTTGCTTGTAGTTATCGGGATCTATTGATTAAAATGAGGATGCCAATTTCGCCAACTGATTTGGCGATGCCATTGATTGAATTTGCCACTGAAGGTCAATGGAGAGAGAATGAATTGGTGCGTTCTGTCAAGAATTTCGACTGCTGGGCGCTTTCTGTTAATCAAGATTTATTGCTCGTCAATCAGTTGCCCGTGTGGGTCAAAAATGCAGAAAAGACGTCTGATACGCCTTGATGGACGAAGAATGGGCGATAAGCTGACAAACATGTTATTATATTAATATATCGGCATCCTTCATAGCAAGCCAAAAGTAGTTTACACTTTTAGGGATAATATACCTCAAAAAATATAACTTGTGCGATTAGCTATGAGCTGTTAGGTTTTAGCTTAACAGTC
>JAYEMY010000082.1:0-4303 GCA_034718455.1 Thermodesulfobacteriota bacterium | reverse complement strand
CAGCCGACGGGCTTTTGCAGGGTTTCAACTGCGGACAAGGTTGCACCAAAATGCGTATTCTCAACGGATTGTGCTTTGAAACCTGCAAAAGGCTGTTGGCTGTCAGGGGGGAAAGTGAATGATTACCCCTGATCGAAGCTCTTGCCGCCATTCAATGCCTTTCAGAGATGGATCCTATTACACGGCTTCGGCTGACCAGAGGTCTTATTCAGTACTTTATCCCTGATTATTTCCTTTAGAAATATTATTCCGGTTCGAGGTTCAAGCGCGTAAACAGAAAAACGCGCTGCCTTTGCCTGCTCTGCCTGCCCAGTAGCTCCGGCAGATGGTACCGGGGCGGTTATTGTTCATTCATCGCTTCAAGGAAAATAGCGGCTGTGCCGATATCAGAAAGAAGGGACAAAGATGGGACTGGTGGCGGACAAACTCATTCCGGTTGGTGTCGTCGTGAGGGATGTTCCTTCGCTCGATACCAAAGACCATAATGTGGTGGAAAAAATACGGTGACATCGAGCCTGAATTGTCTTGGTATGAGGAATAATGAGCCTTAAGTTCATTCAAAAACAGTATCCCCTAGTATCAAGGATACCTACTCTCCCTCCATGTAACCCGCACTTACTGGCCTTTTCACTTCTCACCTCACTGATTATTATCGCCTATTATGACGTTTTCGGGCATGAATTTGTTTCCTATGACGATTATAGGATTATTGTAAACCACATAAAACGGTATGACGGCCTGTCGCTGCATACCCTGCAAAGGATTTTTCTGCAGGATTTTCCACGAGAAGAACCCCTTCTCATCCGGGATGTGAGTTATCTCATTAACGCCCAAATTTTTGGCGCGTTAAACGCCGCCGGTTATCTTGTCGGCAACATTCTTTTTCATATCACCGTCAGCTTCCTTGTCTATCTTGTCTGTCTTCGGTTCTTTCCCGGCAATGTTCGCCTTGCCCTTCTGTCATCGGTTATTTTTGCCGTTCACCCCCTCCACAGCGAGAGCGTGGCCTGGATTTCGGCACGAAAGGACATCCTGTATACCCTGTTCTACCTCCTGGCCTTTTATGCTTATATGTGCTACTTAAGAAAAAGTCGTCGCTGGTATCTTCTATCCTCCACGGCATTGTTCCTCTGTTCGTTATTGTCAAAGGCTGCCGCTATTTCATTTTTACCACTGCTGCTCTGCTATCGCCTGATAATGTGCCGGAAAATAGGCTGGAAACGGTGCGAGCTTATCTATTTTCTGACAATACTGACGACAACTCTTTATTTTATCTGGTGGTATACCGGCGTGTTAAGGGATTTTGGCCTTCTGGCCAGCCAAACACCGCCCAGGATATGGGGTCAATGGTTTCTCCTCTCGGCGGAATGTCTCACCTTTTATATTCAAAAATTACTACTGCCGCTGCACCTGTCCGCCGTCTATGACTTTCCCTCTCCCAACCTGATATTCAAATATCCCCTGTTTCTCCTTATATCTTTGTCTCTGGTGGCCATCTCAATTTTTCTGGCCTGGCGTCTTCGGACCTGCTCCAACAAAATTGCCTATTTTTTTGCGGCCTGGTTCGTCTGCGCTCTTTTGCCCTATCTTGATCTTGCCCAGGTTGGAATTTATGTTGCAGATCGCTATGCCTATCTCGCCTCCATTCCAGTCATAATAGGTCTGGCATGTTTTTTGCTTTTTCTCTATGATCGGTTACGACAGCGGATATATGGTAATTTTCTGGCTGTTACTTTGGCCGTCGCCCTTATAGGTATTTTGACGCAGCAAACCGCCTCGGCTGCAGCGGTCTGGCAGAATTCTATCACTTTATGGCAGAACGTACTGCAGCAGGTCCCCCGGCATATGGCCTCATATACCGCCTTGATGGGGGAATATATCAAGCTTTACCGCAAAAAACAGAATAGCGCAGAGGGCGCCGCCTATCTTGCCAAGGCAAAGCGTGTCGGTCTTTCTGCAATGACGGAATTTCGCTATGGTCGGAATAAATATGACAGGGCTTTACACTTAGTCACGGTTCAACTTGCTCAGATCTCTTGGTTCGATGGCGACTTACAACAGGCACAGGCCTATTTACACCTCACCCTTCAGTTGCAGCCGGAGTATCTGACCGGACGATATCTCTATGCCAGGTTATTGGCGCAGCAGGGCAAAAGGAAGGCTGCCATGAACCAAGTCAACAGAATCGAAAAAAACGGACACCCCTATTTTGACCGCGATATTCTCACCGCCGCCCGGGCGTTAAAAATGACCTTGGATAACAGACCATGATTTCACGCAGTGAAATAACATACAAAGGAACATATTTCGATCACAGTATTCAGCGGTTACCACTGCGTCCCTCTCTCTTTATTCTTTTCTGTATTACAATATTAACACTCGCGGTATACGGAAAGGTTTTTACCCACTCCTTCATAAATTACGATGACCGCCATATAATCACCCACCGTATCGACAAATATGACGGCATGACATGGGAAAACATCCAGGATATTTTTGTAAACGATTTTCCCCGGGAAGAGCCCCTGTTGCTCAGGGATTTTTCTTATCTGATCAATGCCGAAATTTTTGGTCCCTTAAATCCACAGGGTTATCTATGGGGCAATATCATCTTGCATATCGGGGTAAGTTTTCTCGTATATTTCTTAGGACTGCATCTCTTTCCAGGTAATTATTTCCTGGCCATGCTCGCTGCAATTTTTTTTGTCCTCCATCCCGTTCATGTTGAGAGCGTTGCCTGGATATCTTCCCGCAAAGACCCCCTCTATACCTTTTTTTTCCTGACCGCTTTTTTGAGCTATGCCCGTTATCTCTCACGAGGCAAAGGCGGCTATCTCGTCCTTGGCTTGCTCCTCTTTGCCGCATCACTCCTGTCAAAGGCATCGGCGATTGCCTTTCTTCCAGCCATTATATGTTATAGATTTCTCATCATACGGCACAAGCCCCGGCGTTTCGGCGAACTGTTTTTTTTCGGCGCCACCCTGGCGCTGACTGTCTTTTATATCAAGTGGTATACAGGGATCCTAAAGGAATACGGGGTAGTCTTCCCAAACTCAATGATCAACAGGGACTGGTCACTATGGGTGCTGAGCGTCAGTGAATATGTTACCTTCTATCTTGGCAAATTTTTTTTCCCTAAAGAATTGTCGCCATTTTACGATTTTCCGGCACCTGAATTGGTATTTTACAACATCCCCTATCTCATCGCCTCCCTGGCAGTCGTCCTTTCTATCATGGCAATCTTTTGGTTAAGGCGATTCCACGAGGATCAACGACCGACTTTTCTGATCTGTTTCTTTGGCTGCGCCATGCTTCCTTATCTTGATTTTGCCAAGGTAGGTATCTATGTTGCTGACCGCTATCTTTATCTCGCCTCAGTGGCATTAAGTATTCTGGTTGCCGGAGTTCTGGTCGGCATATACCATCGGGCACAAAGTTGTCAAACAAGAGGCAGTGTTATCGTCGTTGTTATCATCTCTTGCATCCTTTGTGGTCTGCAGACTGTAAAAGCCGTAGCCAACTGGGATAATACCACCATCTTCTGGCAGAATGCCAACAGAGTCGCTCCTAATCGAGCCGATACCTATGCGGGTTTAATGGGGCAATACCTCAATTTCTACGTAAAAAATCCAAATGACCCCTACGCGCCGCTGGCCGTTGCCGAAGCCGAAAAGATCGGTCTGAGGGCAATGGAGAAACTGTGTCCCTCTCGGCGGAACTGTCCAAAAGAATTATTCTACGTAACGACCTTACTGGCAGAGATATATGCAGACAAGAACAAAAAGGTCCTTGCGGATTCTTATTTTGACCTCACCTTTGCTATCAATAAAAAATACATCAAGGGCAGATATATCTACGCTATTATCCTCTTACGACAGGGAAGATACGCGGAGGCATCCGGGCAGCTCGCATTGATCAAAAAACAGGCCAATCCTTATTTATACCGCGACATACTCCATGATGTCACAACTCGTCTTATCCCGCTGGCAGACCAGCAGCTTGCCCCATAAGCGCTAAGTTGTTTTTGCCCAAGGAGGGACTGGGAAAAGATGAACATCGAACATCGAACGTCCAACATCGAACGTTGAATGGGAAGAGATGAAGAAACAAGCATATGATCTGGAAGAAAGGCTGCTCGAGTATAAGGAACTCAGGGAGGCCCAGCGATGGTTAAAACGTAATCATTCACTTCCCCCCCTGACAGCCAACAGCCTTTTGCAGGTTTCAAAGCACAATCCGTTGAGAATACGCATTTTGGTGCAACCTTGTCCGCAGTTGAAACCCTGCAAAAGCCCGTCGGCTG
>JAYEMY010000081.1:0-4306 GCA_034718455.1 Thermodesulfobacteriota bacterium | reverse complement strand
GGATTATGCTCAGATCTGTAGCATAGGAGAATCGCATAAAGCGGTCGTCTCCAAAGGCAACGCCGGGTACTCCGGCAATTCGGGCCTTTTCCAGCAGGTAGTCAGCCATGTCCAGCGATCCATAGATTTTGTGGCCTGACACCTCTTTCCCATAATAAGATGAAAGATCCGGGAATACGTAAAAGGCCCCTTTGGGTTCTACACACGATATTCCCGAAATGGCCCGGAGTCTTTCCATAATGTAGTTTTGTCTCTCAAAAAAGGCCTGTTTCATCTTCAACACCCCGTCTTGGGGACCGGTCAGTGCGGCTAAAGTGGCCTTTTGGGCTATTGAGTTGGGATTGGAAGTGCTCTGGCTCTGTATCTTGGTTGCAGCCTTTACTACAGCCTCCGGGCCTGCGAGATAGCCGATGCGCCAGCCGGTCATGGCATAGGTCTTTGACACACCGTTTACCACCACTACGTGATCCTGTGCATCAGGAACTACAGAGGCAATATTCTCCGGGCCTTTGTTGTCAAAGCGGATTTGATCATAGATGTCGTCAGTGATTACCACAAAATTATGTTCAACTGCCAGCTCAGCTACGGTCTTAAGGTCGTCTCTGCTATAGACGGCACCTGTAGGATTTGAAGGGCTGTTAAGGATTATGGCCCTGGTTCTGGATGTTAACATGGAGCCAAGTGCCGCCAGGTCCAGAGCAAAGTCCTTGGCAGGGTCGCTTGGCAGGAATTTAACATTGCCTCCTGCAAGCTCAACCATTGCCGGATAAGAGACCCAATAGGGCACTGGAATTATGACTTCGTCCTCTGGGTCCAAAATGGCCTGAGCTACATTGTACAGGACTTGTTTTCCTCCGGTTGAGACCATGATTTGTTCAGGCCGGTATATCAGGCTATAGTCCTGTTTAATTTTGGCCCCTATAGCCTCCTTCAGCTCAAGAATACCACCTACCGGCGTATATTTTGTAAATCCATCCCGGATGGCTTTTATAGCAGCTTCTTTTATATGTTCAGGAGTATCAAAATCCGGTTCTCCTGCTGACAGATTTATTATGTCGACTCCCTGTGCTTTAAGGGCCTTGGCCTTTGTGTCGACTGCCAGTGTGGGTGACGGCTTGAGATTTCGCACACGTTCTGCAAGTGGTAACGTCCAGGACATTTATTGTTACTCCTTTTGATGATCATTAATAACTGAATTGAGCGTTTAGCTGTTAGCGTTTAGCTTTGAAAAATGGTTCATCACGGATTAGTGTGGTAATCCGCGATGAACAGCTAAAGGCTAAATTTCAGATGTATCATAATAAACCTGTTTAAGATATAGACCCTGTGGTGGAGCAGTGGGACCGGCTGAAGAACGATCTTTAGAGGCAATCACATTGGCCGTATCTTCATAAGATCTTATTCCAAGACCGATTTGCACCAAAAGCCCCACAATATTCCTGACCATATAACGGAGGAAACCGTCGGCGGCAACAGTAAACATATAGTGTAGTCCTCCGGATGGAGGGAATATTTCCCAGTTTATCGGCCTGATTTCACATAAGTATATGGTGCGGATACCTGTTTTTGCGTTGCTCCCGCTGGCCTTAAAGGCACTGAAGTCATGGGTACCTATGAGTGAAGGGAGTGCTGTTTCCATGGAATGGATATCCAGCGACCGGTTTAGCAACCATGCCCTCTTATGCCAAAAAGGAATTTTGGTATCTGAAACCAGGATGTGATAGCAGTATGTTTTACAGATTGAGTTCCGGATTGAGTGAAAGTCAGGGGAGGCCTCTGATGCGGCCAGTATAGCTATATCCTCCGGCAACAGACTGTTCAGACCCCTTAGAAATCCTTCAAGGGGTATTTTCGAATCAGTATGAAAATTTGCTACCTGGGCCAGGGCGTGCACTCCGGCATCAGTTCTTCCTGAGCCGATCAGGCAGACCTGCTCACATGTCATTTTTTCAATGGCAGCCTGGATGACTTCTTGAATGCTTATCTGGCCGATCTGTCTTTGCCAGCCATGATACTTTGTCCCGTTGTATTGGATGGTAAGCTTTATGTTTCTGGATGGAGGGCGGGATTGGCCTAAAGGGTCCATGGTCTAAGGACAGAGTGGTATTGTGCCCAGGCCCAGAGATTCGTTCAGACCTGCCATTATATTGAGGTTCTGGATAGCCTGTCCTGAAGCGCCTTTTACCAGATTATCTATGGCGGATATAAGTATAAGTGTATTGGTGCGCCCGTCTACCTTTGCTCCGATATCGCAAAAGTTGCTTCCCCTCACATAGGATATGTTGGGGAAAGTGCCCTCAGGAAGTACACGCACAAAGGGAGAACCTTTGTAGAATTCTTTTATGGCAACAAGGACCTTGTCAGTGGATATTTCCTCAGTAAGTCGGGCATAGGTAGTGGTGAGGATACCCCGGGTCATGGGAATCAGGTGCGGGATAAAGGTCATGGCCACGGGTCTGCCTGCTGCTACGGAAAGTTCTTGTTCTATCTCAGGCATGTGACGGTGTTCAGCCACTTTATATGCCTTGAGTCCTTCGTTGATTTCACAAAAAAGGGTCCCCAGGGAGAGGCCTCGGCCAGCCCCGCTGGCTCCGGATTTCGAGTCCGCTATTATCCTTTGAGAGCTGATTATTTTCGAATGAAGCAATGGGACAAGAGGAAGGATCGCACTGGTTGGGTAGCAGCCGGGATTTGCCACAAGTTGCGCTGAGGCGATATCTTTTCTGTAGATTTCTGGCAGCCCGTATACTGCCTTACTAAGCTGTTCAGGGGCAGCATGGGCCTGATACCAGGTTTCATACGTCCGTTGGTCCCTCAGACGAAAATCAGCCGAGAGATCTATTATCCTGCATCCTGCGTCAAAAAACTGCGGAACAACCGACATGGCAGCCTTATGTGGGACTGCTGTAAATATCCATTCGGCGGATTTGCTCAGATAAGTGACATCAGGCTTTGTGAAAAGAAGATCTTTGTAGCCATGCAGTGAGGGAAAGACCTCCTCCACAGAATGGCCTGCATATTTCCGTGAGGTCACTGCCACCACATTTGCCTGCGGATGAAGTCTTAGAATACGCAGAAGTTCAATTCCCGTATAACCGGATCCTCCTACTATTGCTATGCGTAACATTACTGATAACCGATCGGAGTCCTTGGCAAGGAATAAAATAATTAAAAAGGGAAGGAGACCCTTCCCTTTAAAAAATATTCAGTCCGGGAAATTTAGCGTTTGGAATACTGATAACGTTTTCTGGCCCCTGCGAGTCCATATTTTTTGCGCTCTTTTTTTCTGGCATCCCTGGAAAGAAGACCTGCCTTTTTTAAGGGAATTCGATGTCCTTCATCGACCTGCAAGAGCGCACAGGCTATACCATGGCGGACTGCCTCAGACTGGCTGCTCTTTCCACCACCCTTAACTTTGATCATGGCATCGAATTTGCCGAGTGTATTTGTAATAGCAAAGGGCTGTTCTGTAATAAGACGGGCGGTATCTACATCAAAGTATTCATCAAAGGGCTTGCCGTTAGCCGTCATTCTACCTTCACCAGGGTATATCCATACACGGGCTACAGCAGTCTTTCTTTTGCCGGTGGCATAGTGGCGTGTCTGTTCCATATTGCCGATATCCTTAAAGAGGTCGTTAGTTTAGCTGTTTAGCTGAAGTTGTTCAGGAACCTGGGCCTGATGTGGATGCTGTGGGCCGGCATAGATCTTGAGTTTTTTGAGCTGGCTGCGTCCCAGGCGATTTTTGGGTAACATGCGTTTAACCGCCAGTTGGATAACTTTTTCCGGCTTTGTCTCCAATAATTTGCGAGCAGTAACCGCCTTCATGCTTCCAAGATAGCCTGAATGTCTGTAATACATTTTTTTATCCAGTTTTTGCCCGGTAAGCCTGATCTTATCCGCATTTACTACTACGATAAAGTCACCAGTATCCAAATGAGGAGTAAAAATAGGTTTGTGCTTACCCCTCAGTCTTGTGGCAATTTGAGTTGCCAATCGGCCAAGGACCTTATCACTGGCGTCCACAACATACCATTTACGTTCAATTTCGTTTACCTTTGGAAGAGGCGTTGCCATACAATATACTCCAATTTCTATAGGTTTTCAGATATTTAATTTCACAAGGCCAGAGGGAGGAAGGCGTATTGTAATACTCCGACGACCGATAACGCAGTGAAATTGAATATATGGAAATCTATAACTGCAAAAAACATTTGTCCTCTCTGTGTGAAAGGCACTGGACATCTAAAAGAAATAGAGATGATTGTCAAGGGTAAAAATATTAATTATAGATGTTAATCCCATG
>JAYEMY010000080.1:0-4316 GCA_034718455.1 Thermodesulfobacteriota bacterium | reverse complement strand
CAGCCGACGGGCTTTTGCAGGGTTTCAACTGCGGACAAGGTTGCACCAAAATGCGTATTCTCAACGGATTGTGCTTTGAAACCTGCAAAAGGCTGTTGGCTGTCAGGGGGGAAAGTGAATGATTACGCACGGATACCGATAAGTATGTAGTGGAGTCTGTGAATCCGCCACACTATTTTTTGACAGGATCAACAGGATCAACAGGATAAAAAAATATTAAGAAATCCTGTAGATCCTGTCAGAGAAGTTCGCCCGGAGGGCGCTTGGGTCAGTTATGATGATCGTTGAAGTTTTTGTGCTACCTATTAGCAAATTTTGCCATATGTATTATGATAATAAGTGAACAAAACGATAAGGAGACCACACTATGGCAACGCTCAACTTATTTATCTCCCGTTCCTGAGCCACGCAGGTCGCTGAAAGGCAAAAGACCTGTTGGACCATTACAACGTGAAGGAAAAGTATAGAAACGGAGCTGCAAATATGACCACGACCGATTCCCAACCATCATCTGACTTCATTCGCAATATCATTGCGGAGGACTTGAGGATAAACAAGAATGAAGGGCGAGTTGTGACCCGGTTTCCGCCAGAGCCGAACGGGTATCTCCATATCGGGCATGCCAAGTCTATCTGCCTCAATTTTGGAATTGCAGAGGAAAACAAGGGTGGCGTCTGCCACATGCGTTTCGACGATACAAATCCCGGCAAGGAAAACATTGAATATATTGAGTCGATCAAAGCAGATGTGAAATGGCTTGGTTTTGACTGGGGCAAACATCTCTACTATGCGTCTGACTACTTTGATCAGTTGTACGAATATGCGATTCGGTTAATAAAAAAGGGCAAGGCCTATGTCTGCAGCCTGAGCCCGGAGGAAATCAAGGAGTACCGCGGCACATTGACTGAGCCGGGCAAGGACAGCCCGTATCGCTCACGCTCAGCAGAGGAAAATCTGAACTTGTTTGAGCGCATGCGGGCAGGAGAATTTGAGGAAGGATCTCACATTCTCAGGGCAAAAATAGACATGGCATCTCCGAATCTGAATATGCGGGACCCGGCCATCTACCGTATCAGAAGGATGTCACATCACAGGACGGGCGACAAATGGTGCATTTATCCCATGTATGACTACGCCCACTGCCTTTCTGATTCCATCGAAGGGATCACATATTCCATCTGTACTTTGGAATTTGAAGATCATCGACCCTTGTACGACTGGATACTCGACCAATTGGACGTCGAGTGCCATCCTCAGCAGATCGAGTTTGCCCGCCTTAATCTCAGTTTCACCATCATGAGCAAGCGAAAGCTCATGAAACTTGTGGAGTCCGGTGACGTCAGTGGATGGGATGATCCGCGGATGCCTACAATATCCGGTCTGCGGAGACGTGGATACACGCCGGAGTCTATCCGTGACTTTTGTGAGCGTATCGGAATAGCAAAAAAGGACAGCACGGTCGATGTGGCGTTGCTCGAACACTGTGTGCGCCAGCATCTGAATCAACGAGCACCGCGTGTTATGGGGGTGTTGCGTCCTCTCAGGGTGGTCATAGAAAACTACCCGGAAGAGCTGGAGGAAGAGCTGGAGGCCATCAATAACCCTGAAGACCCTGGAATGGGTTCCAGGAAAGTACCTTTTTCACGGGTGCTGTATATTGAACAGGAGGATTTTCGTGAAAATCCGCCGAAAAAGTACTTCCGCCTGGCCCCGGGCCGTGAGGTGCGGCTGAGATACGCATATTATATAACGTGCGTTGGAGTGATAAAGGATGAACAGACCGGCGAAATAGTGGAATTGCGCTGCACCTATGATCCTGAAACTCGAGGCGGAGGATCTCCGGATGGACGCAAGGTCAAGGCAACACTGCATTGGGTCTCGGCTGCCCACTCACTTCGGGCCGAAGTGCGCTTGTACGATCATCTCTTCCTGAAAGCAAACCCCGATGAAGTAGAGGATGAAGGTGATTTCATGGCCAATTTGAATCCAAATTCCCTGGAGACCTTGACGTCGTGCCGAGTGGAACCAAGTCTGGCAAACGCAGCACAGGGAAGTCGGTGCCAGTTCGAGAGACAAGGCTATTTTTGCGTGGATACGGAAGACTCTTCTGATAAAGCACTGGTGTTCAATCGAACGGTGACGTTGCGTGATACCTGGGCTAAAATCGAAAAAGCTATGAAGAACAAACCGCGACAGGCCAAAAAAAATTGACTTAGTCGCCTTCGGCGGGACTTTTTTTGACATGATTTACAGGATTTTTATTCATCCTGACAATCCTGTAAATCCTGTCAAAAAAATGGAAACTTCTATACTGTTTAAGTTAAGGATACAACAATATGCAATCTAAGAACTACGATAAAACCAAAGACGGCGTGCGTGTACGATTTGCTCCAAGCCCCACAGGGTATCTCCATATCGGCGGGGCCCGCACTGCCATATATAACTGGCTTTTTGCAAAAAAGCACAAGGGCGTTTTTATATTAAGAATAGAGGATACAGACGCTGAACGTTCCACAACCGATTCCATCCAGGGGATCATTGACGGGCTCAATTGGCTGGGGCTCAATTGGGATGAGGGTCCATATTTCCAGACGGAATACATTGAGGAGCATAAAAGAGCTGCCAGGCAACTGGTCGAGTCAGGCCATGCCTACAAATGTTTTTGTACCAAGGAAGAACTCGATATAAAGAGAAAGGCCGCTTTGGCAGCCAAGCAGTCTGTTCAATACGACAGGACCTGCAGAAAACTCACATCAGAGGCCATAGCTGCCAAAGAGGCCCAAGGGCTTCCATATGTCATTCGCTTTAAGGTTCCTGAACAACAAGGGTCAGTATGTGTCAATGATGCGGTCTATGGGCTGATTGAAAAGCAGTACCAGGATATTGAAGACTTTGTCATATTGCGGTCGGACGGCTCTCCGCTCTATCTTCTCTCAAACGCCGTGGACGACATCCGGGATGGAATCACCCATGTGATCCGGGGACAGGACGGCCTTGCCAACACTCCCAGGCAGATCCTTATCTATGAGGCCCTTGGGGCAAGATGTCCTGTTTTCGCCCATATGCCTCTTACTCTGGACCTTAAAAAGCGCAAGATATCCAAGCGGACCCACGGTGAACTTGTATCTGTGCAATTTTACAGGGATCATGGTTTTCTGCCCTGGGGCCTTGTGAACTACCTTGTGCTTCTCGGCTGGCACACCTCTGATGACCGGGAGATATTCAGCATGGAGGAGCTGATAGATGCCTTCTCCCTCGAGGGTATAGGCCGGGCGAATTCTATATTCAATTACACGCCGGGCGATCCGAAGTTTTTCACAGACCCCAAAGCCCTTTCAATAAATTCCCATTTTCTCAGGACATTGCCCATAGAAGAGATCGCCGAACCGGTAAAAGAAGAATTCGTTACGGAAGGCATCTGGGACCCGGCATATGATGGGGATAAAAGGCAGTGGTTCCTTTCTACCCTGGATCTTATCCGGAGCCGTTTTCATACCCTTAAGGACTTTACAGAACTGGGAAGGGCATACTTCTCAGAGGAATTCCCTGTTGACCCCAAGGCCCTTAAGAAAAGAGTGCTCAAATACCCAGACCTAAAAGATTGGCTGCCGCAGCTTGCAGACCGCATGGAGGAGAGCGAGTCCTGGACTCTTGAAACCACCGAAGAAGTTGTAAGGGACTTTATACAAGGGCTTGAAGTAAAACCGGGTATTATTATCAATGCCGTTCGTACAGTGGTCACAGGCCAACTGGCGGGTCCGGGCATCTTTGATGTGCTGACGGCCATTGGAAAGGACCGGGTGGTCAAGAGGCTCCGCAGCGTGTCCGAACTGTTCAGAAAATCTTAACCAGAGAAAGGATATAAGCCCTGCATCGTTCTTAGAGCAACACAAGGCTTATATATATTCTAAAGTGATTGGTTCAAAGTTCAGGGTTCGAAGGTTATAAGAGGCATCATCCTTTTGATATAAGACAGTTAGGGCTCTCCAACAGTGAACCTTGAACCTTGAACCTTGAACCCTGAACCGCTCAACCTAGGTATCTTATATACGCACAAAGGATATTTCGGGACAACATCTTTTTATTTGTTGAATTACATTAGTTTGAGGATGAATAAGCTGAATTCCTCTATCCTTTGTTATGCAGATATTTAGAGCATGGTTTTCGCTGTTTGGTCCTTTGCACCATACTTGTCCAAATGCCCATGGCAAACATTCTTCCTTTGATAGCTTTTGCTCTGTCATCTGGTTGTATCGTTCTTTGATAACAAAAGAATGAAGAAGAAGGGCAAAATCATCACAATCAAACATCTGACT
>JAYEMY010000079.1:0-4348 GCA_034718455.1 Thermodesulfobacteriota bacterium | reverse complement strand
TTGAAATCCTCGGTACCTACGATCCTCTAAAGGACCCGGCGGAATTCAAAATTGACTCATCCAAGGTAGACAAGTGGCTGAGTTTAGGCGCTAAGCCCACAGATACAGTGAGGTCCTTGCTTAAAAAAGCCAGCCACCCACTGGAACCTGCTCAACAGTAAAATACAATACCGCCACATTAGGACATTGACTGCGGAGGCTAACGATGAAGGAGCTGGTTGAATACATAGCAAAGGCACTGGTAGATAATCCTGAGGCGGTGAAGGTAAACGAGGTCGAAGGAGAACAGACATCGGTTTTGGAACTTAAGGTATCCAAGGAAGACCTTGGAAAGGTGATAGGCAGACAGGGGCGTACCGCTAGAGCAATAAGGACCATACTCAATGCTGCATCCACAAAACTGCGGAAGAGATCGGTCTTAGAAATACTTGAATAGTTGATGGGCACTGATACCTTGTTTTTTGCCCTTGGCAAGATTGTAAAGACCCATGGAATACATGGTGAGGTGCAAGTGTATTCCTACTCGGATGTAGAGCATTTTTTAGACTGCAAAAATTTTTTTGTTCAGGGCAAATACGGCGACAAAGTGCCTCAAAGGGTTATTAAGGCCCGAGTCAAAAAAGGTCAAAGCGTGATCCTGGCACTTGAAGGTGTAGTTGACAGAACACAGGCAGAATTTTTTGTGGGTAAAGCTATTTTCCTGGATAGGGCCAAGCTATCGCCACTGGCTGAGGGAGAGTATTACCGGCACGAGATTGAGAGACTTTCCGTGGTGAGTGCCGAAGGAAAGGAATTGGGAATTTTATCTGATGTCTTGGCAACAGATGCCCATGATGTCTATGTAGTTAAAGGTGACAAAGGAGAGATCCTTGTGCCTGCTGTTGAACAGATGGTGAAAAAAATCGACATTAAGAAGGGTGTCATGGTGGTAGATCTTCCCCCTGGCCTTGTTGAGGCCAATGCTCTTTGACATAATTACTATTTTCCCCCATTTTTTTGATTCATCCTTAGAGGAAGGGGTGGTAAAGCGGGCCATTGAGGCGGATATCCTGAAGGTCAGGACAGTCAACCTCAGGGATTTTACTACAGACAGGCATCGGACCACTGATGACAGACCCTTTGGTGGTGGAGAGGGCATGGTGATGAAGCCCGGACCGATCTATAAGGCCCTTGATGTCCTGAAAAAAGAACCGCCAAAAGCCAAGGTCATTTTGCTAAGCCCCAGAGGAAAGTTACTTGATCAGGCTCTGGCCAGAGAACTTGCTCAGCTCCAGCGGCTTACCCTTATATGTGGCCGATACGAAGGAGTGGATGAGAGAATCCGAGAGCACTGCGTAGATATTGAGTTGTCTGTCGGAGATTACATTCTGTCCGGCGGCGAAATCGCCGCCCTTGTAATGATAGAGGCCGTTAGCAGGCTTATTCCGGGTGTCCTGGGATGTGAGTCATCAGCAAAGAATGATTCTTTCAGTGACGGGCTCCTGGAATTTTCTCAATACACCCGTCCCAGGGTCTTTAATGACTGGGAGGTCCCGGAGGTATTATTGTCCGGCGATCATGCAAAAATTGCAAAATGGAGAAGGGAGCAATCACTTGGCCTCACTTATGAACACAGGCCGGAGCTCCTTAACAGTGCCCGATTGGATGAAAAAGACATTAAATACCTCAGGAGCCTGGGGTGGGAAGAAAGCTGATATACCTTGCCCTGGTCCATTATCCGGTCCTGAATCGGCACGGCGATTTAATAGCCTCGGCCATTACCAACCTGGACATCCATGATATGGCAAGGCTGGCCCGGACCTATGAGCTGGCGGCATATTACCTGGTTACTCCATTATCTGATCAGCAGGTATTGGCAAGACGCCTGATTGATCACTGGCTGGAAGGAGTCGGTGGAGATATAAATCCGGATAGACGGGAGGCCATGGGGCTTATAAGGATTGCGGGAGATATTGAAAAGGTCTGTAGCGACATAACCCTTGAGACAGGAAGACGCGTTCTTGTATATGCCACTACTGCCAAGAAACGGTCGAATTCTGTGGATTGGTCCGGTTTGAGAAAAAAAATAGAAGATCAAGGCAGTGACAGCATTTTGCTTCTTTTCGGCACTGCTTCCGGATTTGATAACAGTGTGCTTGAAAGTGTTGATGGAGTGATTTCTCCCATAGAGGGTAATCGGGCATACAATCATTTGCCGGTCCGCAGTGCGGTTGCAATAACTTTGGACCGGCTCTTGGGAGATAGAAATTAAGTGTTAAGTGTTAAAAATTAAGTGTTAAAAATGTTGAATGTTGAATTGTGGTAAAAAAAGCTTTATTAATTTGGCATTCAATAGTTCCAGGAGGATATAACAGATGGAAATTTTACGTAGACTCGAATTTGAAGAGATGCGAACGGATATTTCGAGATTCAGGCCTGGAGATACTGTGCGTGTCCATGTCAAGATTCGGGAGACAGAGGAAAAGGAACGTATTCAGATATTTGAAGGCGTGGTAATCAGCCGCAGGGGCAGCGGCATGTCTGAGAGTTTCACTGTAAGAAAGGTCTCTTACGGCGTTGGCGTAGAGCGCATTTTCCCCATACACTCTCCAAAAATCGAAAAAATAGAATTGGCAAAAGAGGGCCGCCACAACCGGGCCAAATTTTACTATCTACGTGGTCTAAAGGGTAGAGCTGCAAGGCAAAAGGTAAGTCGTCGTCGTACTTGATTTCATGTAAGCGTTCACATGGCACCGCACCTGCTTTGTTGCCGGGCATTTGAAGTACATGGAGTACATCTGCCTACCCTCCGCCTCGCATCTGCAGTACCCTGTAAACGCTTACAGTTCGGTAGGTTGCGGTAAAAGATGCGTTGTAATCCCATGAACGGTTACGATTTCATGAAAACCGGAGGCATGGATTTCGGACTGGATCTCTTGTACTTTGAACGTAGTCTGTGGGACCATGATCTCAATCCGGTTGCCGGTCTTGACGAAGTTGGCCGTGGGTGTCTGGCAGGGCCTGTAGTAGCTGCTGCTGTAATACTTTCACCTGATATTCATCTTTCAGGTATCCGGGATTCTAAGGCCCTTTCCCCAAAACAAAGGGAAATCCTTAACAGAGCAATAAGAGAAAAGGCCCTGGCGGTCTCTGTAGCCCAAGTGGAATCTGCTGAAATAGACCGGATAAATATCCTTAGAGCCAGCCTGAAGGCAATGGCCCAGGCCGTTGATAATCTGGACCTGCGGCCCAGGGCCTTACTTATTGACGGTAATCAATCAATTCCTCACACTTTGCCTCAAAAGACCCTGGTTAAGGGAGACCAGAGGTCTCTTTCCGTGGCAGCCGCATCAATAGTGGCCAAGGTCTTTAGAGACAACCTTATGGAAGAAATGCACCGGAATTATCCCTGT
Organism: Thermodesulfobacteriota bacterium; assembly: GCA_034718455.1. Taxonomy (GTDB): domain Bacteria; phylum Desulfobacterota; class Dissulfuribacteria; order Dissulfuribacterales; family UBA3076; genus UBA3076. The sequence continues at coordinate 956 of JAYEMY010000079.1, read as the reverse complement.
TACAATTTTGCAAGTAACAAAGGCTACGCAACTTTAGAACACCGTGAGGCCATCAAGCTCTATGGCTGTTGCCCGATCCACAGGAGGACCTTTAAAGGAGTGCGGGAGTACACAACAATATCCCAGGAGTACGATTGAGACCCAGATATGCCAAAGAATTAGGGGAAAAGGCGGAGAGACTCGCTGAAGCCTTTTTCATAGAGAAGGGATATCATGTCCTTGAGCGAAACTATCGGGTGAAGTGCGGTGAGATAGATCTGATCCTTGAGGATCGCTCACAGATAATTTTTGTGGAGGTAAAATCCCGGGTAAACGCCAAATATGGTCTGCCCCAAGAGGCAATAACCTATCACAAAAAGCGTCAAATTATACGTGTTGCCAAGTGGTACCTCCAGAAAAAGGGTTGCCTGGAAAGGGAAATTCGATTTGATGTCTTGGCAATCATGTTTCATGGTATTGGAAAACCAATCATTGAACATATACCCTGGGCGTTCGACATAGAAGAGTAAAGGATCAGCAGAGCGCCTTACCCGACTCTTTGTCGATCAGCATAAATCCTGTTCGCGCTCTTGTTTTTGCTGTAATGATTCCGTCCCTTGCCAGGGACTCCACCTTCTTTTTAACATATTCTTTCTCATCCGGTTTTAATGAGCACTGAAGTTCAAGTTGCCAGATAAGGCTATCCACCTGTTTTGTCACTGTTCTTGTCCTCTCCCAGCATCCGTTGAAAAAACTCAGATCCGGAGCCAGCCCTTTGGAATACAAGTAATTAAAAGGCACTATTATGTCTGATCTATGACGATGTGGACTGCTTCCCATTAATTCCTTGAACACCGATTTTCACGAACCGTTCTATCGTCATAATTAGACCAAGATTTTTTGGTTGACGGTAGGGCCGATTCAGGCTCTCCAAACTATTTTCAATGGTCGGCCTTCAAGCCAGGGGATCTCCAACG
>JAYEMY010000078.1:0-4378 GCA_034718455.1 Thermodesulfobacteriota bacterium | reverse complement strand
ACATCTTGAACCGGATGTCTCCTTTATTTTGGATATCGGCGGCCAGGATATGAAGGCAATCTATGTCCGGAATAACGCCGTGTCAGAAATCCAGGTCAATGAAGCCTGCTCATCGGGATGCGGTTCTTTTATTGAAACATTTGCCGATTCGTTGGGGTACACTGTTCAGAAATTTGCCGAAATCGCCTGTGAAAAAAACTCACCCTTTGATCTGGGGACCCGATGTACTGTCTTCATGAATTCCAAGGTCAAACAGGCAATTGGGGAAGGCGCGACGATCGCCGATATTTCAGCCGGACTGGCCTATTCGGTCATCAAAAATGCGCTGTACAAGGTGCTCAAATTGAAGAATACCGACGTCTTGGGAAACAAGATCGTTGCCCAGGGAGGGACATTCCGCAATCCTGCCGTGCTGCGCGCCTTAGAACTTTTGCTCAACAAAAAGGTTGTCAGGCCGGATATTTCCGAATTGATGGGCGCTTACGGCACGGCCCTGACCGCCCTTTCAAATTATCGTAGCAGATCAAGTAAAGCAAGTTCTTTTACCACCTTTGAGGACATGGAAAGTGGAACTGACTTTTCCAAAAAGGAAATCCGTTGCAATGGTTGCGAGAACAGATGTGCTGTCTTGCAGCTTACGTTCGCCAACAGAAACCGTTTTTATACAGGGAACCGTTGTGAGCGGCATTTCAGCAACAATCCCGACATAGAACACAAGGGGAAAAATCTGATCAATGAACAGATAAAGTTCTTATTTGACCAAAAGATGGAACCGGAAAGCAAGCCGGTTCTCACCTATGGCATCCCCCGCTGCATGAACATGTATGAAAACTTTCCGTTCTGGTGCGCTTTTTTGACCACTTGCGGATTCAGGGTAGCTCTTTCCTCCCCTTCCGACTTCAAGCTTTACGAAAAGGGTGCGCCCACGGTCATGTCGGAAAACATCTGTTTTCCAGCCAAGCTTGCCCACGGGCATATTTTCGATCTTATTGAAAAAAAGGTGGACAGGATATTCTATCCCACCGTGGTCTATGAACAACAGGAACATGACGATGCCTTTGACAGTTTCAACTGTCCGGTCATTACCGGATATCCGGACCTGTTGAAAAGCGTCATAGATCCCGCGGGGAAGCATGGAATTCCACTTGATAATCCGGCCGTCAGCTTCAAAAGACTGAACCTGTTAAGGGATCAACTTTATCTATTTTTTAAGCCGTTTGGAATAGATTACCGGACGGTGTCTCTGGGGGTAAAGAAAGGAGTGGACGCCCAAAGGGCTTACAAGAAAAAACTCAGGGCCGGTATAAAATCCCTGCTAACCGATGCCGAAAAAAAGCGGCGAATTGTAGTTGTCCTTGCCGGACGGCCTTATCACATAGATCCACTTATCAACCACGGCATCCCAAATCTCCTGACCGAACTGGGGGTTGATGTTGTCAGCGAAAATTTCATTCCTTTAAATGCCGATCAGGCATCCCTGGATGATGTCAATGTCCTGACTCAGTGGAACTATACCAACAGGTTATACGCTGCGGCCAAGCGGGTTAGTCAAAATCGCAATGTCCAACTGGTACACATAACCTCTTTCGGCTGCGGGCCGGATGCCATCGCGGCTGACGAGGTCAGGGAAATTATCCGGCACAGCGGAAAGGTTTACACTCTGATCAAGATTGATGAAATCGCCAACCTGGGCGCGATCAGGATCAGGCTGCGCTCCATGTTGGATGCGGTTAAAAAAAATGACAACAAACCACAGACGACTGTAGCTGATCAAAAGAAAACGAACCGGATCTTCATGGCCGAAGACCAAAAAAGGACCCTGATCGCACCATATTTTTCCCCTTTCTATTCACCACTCTTACCCGCTGCCTTCAGACCTCTCGGCTTCCGTGTGGATGTGCTGCCGCCTCAGGACAAGGCCTCAGTTGACTTGGGTCTTAAAACCGTTAACAATGACATGTGCTACCCCTCTATTCTGGTTGCCGGCGACATTATCAAGGCCTTTCAATCAGGCAAGTACGATCCTGAAAACACTGCGGTTATTCTGATTCAGACCGGCGGTCAATGTAGGGCATCCTCTTACGTATCTCTCGTCAAAAAAGGACTTGCCGCCGCCAATCTGAGTGATGTCCCGGTCGTCGCCATATCCAACGAAGAAATCAATCCCCAACCGGGATTTGAAATTGATACAAAAAAATTGGCCAAACGTCTGGCCCTGGGAATTATTTTTGCTGATCAGTTGGCCAGGATGTACCTGTCCACCGTGGTCAGGGAAAAGGTGCCCGGAAGGTCCAAAACCCTGCACAGCGAATACCTCGCCAAAATGGAGGCAGGCATCGAGAACGCCGATTACCGTTTTCTGCTTAATCTTCTCCAAAAGGCGGTTGAAGACTTCAACAGGATTGAAATCCACAACGGATCCGTTCCCAGAATCGGAATCGTGGGCGAAATTTTCGTCAAATACAACTTTTTTGCCAATATGAATATCATCGAGTGGCTTTCCGGCCAAGGGGTGGAAGTGGTCCTCCCTCCCTTACAGAGTTTTTTTGCCCAGCGATTTATCAATGAAACATATGACCAGGAGGCGTTGTTTAAACGTTCTTTTGTCGACCGCATCAGATCCAGACTGCTGGAAATTTACTCAAATTACTACCTTGGTCATATTGAGTCATGTATGCAGGAATTTCGCTTTTACCGAAAATCTCACGACCTGAGAAAACTGGCTGAGATCACCGGCAAGGTGGTCGGCCTGGCCAACCAGTTCGGCGAGGGTTGGTTATTGACGGCAGAAATGATCGCCATGTCCAGTGAAGGGATCAGCAACATTGTCTGTCTGCAGCCGTTCGGTTGTATCTCCAATCACATTACGGGGAGGGGGATGGAGAAAAAACTCAAGGAAATGTTCCCTGATTTTAATTTGCTTTCGCTCGATATGGATGCGGGGGCAAGTGAGGTAAACATACTAAATCGACTACATTTCATGGTTATGGGAGCACGAGAGCAGCTTGCCTGTGACGAGGAAACGGTGATCGGGCCGGGAACAATCAGGCACTTTACTATTCCCGATATATTGCCGCGCGAACTATATGCTCTCAATAATTACGTATCATTGGACGTTGAAAAATGGAGGGCATGGGTGTCCGGCCTGGGGATGTGGGAAAAAGCGCGGAATATTAGACGCAAAATCAGCTTGTAACCATCAATATCCTATGCTGGATCGAGGACCTGAAGCGGCATTCATACAAAAAAGGCGTCCCAATAATCACAGAAATATTTCTTACAGGGGTTTTGATTAAAGGAGGTGATAGAAAAAAATTAAACACAGACCCGGACAGCACGGGGATCTGGAACAAATGACAAGCTAACCATTTGGAGGCGTAACATGTTAAAAGAGATGAAAGAACAGATCGTTGAGTCATTTGAAAAGCTAATGAAGAGTGGCGAGGTGACAGCGGCACAGGTCCGGGACATCGTCCAGACGGCAGTGTCCGATACTGCCGGAAAGGTAAAAGAAGGAGGGATAACCCTGCGCGAGATTGCCAGGGAGGCATCTGCCACAGCCACGGATGGACTCAAACAGAAAGGAATTGCCACCAGGGAACGCATCACTGCGGCAGTCGAGGGGGCAATTGACGGCATCAAGTCCACAGAACAGAGGGCTGTGGACAGGACCCGTCAAGAAATCCAACAACTGAAGACCCGTCTAGGTGGAGAGAAACAGAAACTGTCTGAAGATGTACGCGAGGCCCTGGAAGGCACCAGACAGAGCAGCGAGGCCTTTACGGGAGAGATGAAAGAGCACATAGAGACCGCTGTCACCGATACCAAACTGAAATACGCGGAACTTTTAGGCCTGACCGGGGAAACCGTTAAACAGGCTGTGAAACAGGTAATTGATAGCGGAAAGGACATAGAAGAAACCGTTGCCCAAATCACCAAGGATGCAACGGAAAAGGCCCTTGCCGAGGCGCATTTCAGCGCGGACAGGATAAGAAAAGTGTCTCATGCTGTGATTTCCGCCGCAGTTGAAACCGCAGAAGAGGCCGGAACCAATATAAGCGAGGTGGCCAGAGGTGCAGTACACGGAACCAGAGAAGGTATCACCTCTGCGGTGGAGTCCACAAAAGAGACGCTGTCCGCCGCAGGTGCAAAGACCAAGTCCTTTGTCACAGAAGACCTTGCTCAGACCAAGGAAGACCTTGAGGCCGTTGAGGACCTATTTCTTGAGACCATACGCGGAGTAGCCAGCAGATCCGGCAAGGTGGCAGGTGATGTGCTCACTGAAATTGCAGACCAGGCCAGGAAAACCCCCTCTACCCTGAAGGAGAAGGCAGGTGAAGCCGCTGAGACAGTCTCGAATCGTCTTAAGGAATTAGGC
>JAYEMY010000077.1:0-4379 GCA_034718455.1 Thermodesulfobacteriota bacterium | reverse complement strand
CCTCTTCCTGAAGCACGCCTTTTTGCTCTAATATATTTCTCAGGAATTTCACCTTCTGGGAGAACTCCTGGGTAAGGGCATCAGCCTGTTCCTCCGAACGGATTACATGGGGTGTAATGGTCATCAACAATTCCGTCTTGTCGTCTGTGTAACTTCGCCAGCCGAACAAATAGCCTAAGACCGGCAAGTCCTTGAGAAAGGGGATACCACTGCGACCCTTTATTTTTGTTGTCTTCATCAGACCGCCGATTATGATGGTGTGACCGTCCTGCACCACCAGGTTGGTCATAGTCTTACGGGTTTTGAAACTCGGGTATAGTTTCTTTTCTCCCCCTACTGGTATTGAACTCCCAGGCTCGCTGACTTCCTGAGTCAGCTCCATACTGACCAGTCCGCTCTCATTGATAGAAGGTGTTACAGTCAGGATTATACCGGCATTCTTATACTGGATAGATTGTGTAAGGGTGCTCTCGGTGGTAGTGGCAGTCGTAGTAGTCGCCGTAGGCACCTCCTGCACAACCTCGATCTTGGATTCCTTGTTATCCACAGCCAGGATATTTGGCGCAGAGAGGATATTGGTCTTTGTCGTTGTAGCCAACAAATTAATTAAACTTCGAAGATCGCCACCGGCACCATACAGGCTGTATGCAAATCCTCCGAGGCCTATACCTAGCGCTGTATCTTTAGCCACCCCCCCGAGATCTTTATCCGTAAGTGCGACATTTCCAGGGTAGTTCCCCACGTGAGACTTAAAGAACCACTCGACCCCGTATTCAATACCGCTACCCAATGTGACCTCAACAATCAACACGTCAATCAAGACCTGGCGCGGAACAATGTCGATCTCTTTCAGCACCCCTGTAAGGATAGTATAATCTCTCTGTGTGGCCTTGATGAGTATGGCATTGTTGACTTCGTCCGCAATGATTTCCACCTCTCCGGCCAACTCCCCGGTATGCTGCACGACTTGCTGTTTTGCGGGCTTTTTTCCCCTTTCCACAAGAACATCTTTCTTGCTTTTACGTTCTGATGGCTTTCCGCCATAAAGCTGCCGGAGGAGATCTGCGATATCTGAAGCTTTGCCGTTCTGGACAAAGTATACATAGACCTGGGTTCCCTTCTGTAATATCTCCTGATCCAGTTGGGTCACCCAGTTACCCACCACATCCAGGACTTCCGCCCACTTGGTCACTACAAGTATGGAGTTGATGGTCTTTAAGGGCATGATCTGGAGACCGCCCGGATCAATACCCGGCCTAATGTAAAGCCCCTTTGCTTTGAATATCTTATCCAGATCTTTCGACAGATCATCCACATCGGTATGTTCCAAAGTAAAAAAGCGCCAATGTATATCCTTAAAAAAATCCGTGTCCATTAAAGCTAATATTTTGGACAACTTGGCCACATTTTCTGCAGTATCCACCAGGAGAACGGCATTGGAGCTTGGCTCGGCCACAATGACCGCCCCTGGAGAAACAAAATTCCTGAGATGTGCGATTACATGGGCTGCCGAAAGGTAGTGAAGTTGAAAGACACTGATTACGTCTCCTGGATAGGGAACCCGTTCTCCGATATTTACCACTTCTGATCCGGCTTTGGCGCTCCTGGCCTTCCGTACTATCTTATAAAGACCTTGGGCGCCGTGGGTTATAGCCAGATTGTGTATCTGTAGTATGGAATTGAAAAGATCAAGGAATTCACTTTTGGTATATCTGCCCTTGATATTAAGTGAAATTGTCCCCTTAATGGCTGGATCTACAACATAGTTAAGCTCCAAGATGCGCCCCAGAATCTGATCCAGGACAGGATATATATCCATATTATCCAGAGTAATGTCTATTTGACGACGTTCACCAGCTTTGGCTCCAGAAAAGGGAGACTTTACTACAGTCGCACTTGAATCAGGCAAGACATTTTCACCTGCGTCTGACTGGCTTTCCTGCGTAATGGGATCCTGGGCAAACGCCAAGCTTTGAATAGACCCCAAAAAACATATAATAATTAAGCTCCAGACCATCCATCTACAATCTTGCATTTTCATCTTGACCTTACCCTTTAGACCCGGCTTTTACTTAAACTAAGCTGTTAGCTGTTAGCTGTTAGCTGTTAGCTAACGGCTAACAGCTAATCGCTCAACTTAGGTTTTTATAAAGAGAGCTTCCACCTCAAGAGCGATCCTAAGATGTGGATCCCGTCCCTTTACCTTGACCATGCTGATACTCTGTATTCGAAATACCCTACGGTCATCGTCTAATAATTTCAGAAACTTGACCAGCTTCTTAATGTCTGTCTTGGCTCTGAAAGTAGCTACGGCTAGTTGATAACCTCTCCATTTATGAACACGACCTGTTTTATAAGTGATTACCAGGAGATCAGCTTCAGAAGCCATCTTGAGCAAAATATCCTGCAAATTGGATGCTACAAGCTGAGGGGTATCACCGGGCATAAGCCCCTTTTTAGCAGTCGCGAGTCTCTGCTCCGACTGCATAACGCGTTGATCTACACCACGATGGCGCTTGATGTCCCGCTTCAAATGCCCGATTTTTGCCTCTTGGGTCTCTAGCCTGCTATCTAACTCCTCGAGTTTGCCGGATAACGGATTCCAGATCAGGCTGTACCAGAGTATAAGTCCTATTACCAATAAACCATAACGTAATACTGGACTTCTTTTACCGGAGAGCTGATGACTAATTCCCACTGCTCTCTCCTCCTTTTCCGCCGGCCAGCTTCATCTGCACTGTAAAACGTTCCCTTTGCTGCCTGTCCTTTGTGACAGGAGATATGAGTTTGACTTCTAAAAAAAGAGGGCTCTGACGCCATTTCCCCATGGTCTTTACTGCTGAACCACCCTCGGCTGTAACCTTTAATCTGTCCTTTTTAATATTGAAGTTTTTTATCCAGGTCTGTGGGGGCGTAAGCTCAGCTATGGCCTTTAAGACATTTAGATCAGAGGGCCTTTCAACCCTGAAGTCTCCCAGGTCCTTGAGCTGATTTTCAATTTGTTCCAACTGCTTCTGGGTATTCAGCATAGGTGACAGACGTTCTTGTAACTCCTCAACCTCCTGTTCCATTTTATGAGCAGAGTGAACACGCTGTTGTAACTGTAAGCCCTGAAAGCCCGAGACCGATATCATTGCCGCAGCAGCAGCCCCTGCAACAAATTGATACGGTTTTATACTCAAACGAAAAGGTTTACGACGAGTACCCTCCTGGAAAGAAATCGCAGGATAAGAACTTAATTCAAGAGAAGCAGCACATAACCCCCATGTGACTTTGCCCTCCTGTCCACAGATATTCAAAAGGTCCTTTATGGCATTACATGGATCTTTGGGAGAAGGATCCAGGATTGCTGTACTTAAATCCCCAACTGCATAGACAGGGGCCATCACAATCCTGGAAAAAGGAAAGGGAAGATGTTGAGCAAGTTTTTGCAGACCCATTGAGACATCCTCTTCATCTAAAACTGATACGGAATGTGAACCTTCCCACCCGCAAACACCGTGGAGGGAAACACACCAGCCGTCTCCCTGCCGGCCGAGGCTGACGCAGGGAAGAGAAGCTTCCGCACTGCTGCGCAGCAGAATATCCAGACCCAAAGTCGCAGGAGATACAGGACCAAGCGATTTGCCATGGCCTGTCTCACGAACCGCCCGGAGTACCGGATCCAAAAAACTTCTGGGGATATAGGCCAAAAGCACCACGGTCTCATTTCCACGCTTGAATGCCCATTGATCATGATATATCTCATCCGGCTTCAGGTGTATATGAAGCTCTATGCCCATACGGACTGCATTTGCCGCCTCGTCCTGTTCCAACTGAGGAAAGCTTAACTCCCTTAGAAACAGATTCTTGCGAGGAAGGGCCAAACATATTTTACGCCTTGGTGAAGGACGAATAGCCTGAAGTACGCCTTTTACCTGTTCTGCCAAAGAACGCCCGGTATCATTAAATTTATAGGGCAGTTGAACAGAAGACCATTTCCCAAACCGTCCCTTAAGACAAAAGACATCGAGATTGGACTCGTCCAGATAAATACCTATTATTTCTCGTTCTCTGACCACACTGAGCCTTTGCTTCCCGAGGTAATTGCCTCGGTCCAATGCTTGACCTTGAGCCCCTCTGTCCCAGACTGAGGAGTCCAATAAAGCTGGTATATACGACTGCCGAACCAAACCCTGAGACACACTACCTCACGGGTTGATGTACTATTACCACCAAAGTCGGCATTAAGAATTTCCTCAAGAGGTAAAGGCGCACAGTCCCTGTTTACATCGCCGGATTTGTTGTAAACAGTGAATAAATCACAGAGGCCACCCTGCCATACCACCTCGCTGTCTTCGTCTTCCTCCTGGGATGACCAGTTTATAGGCCCGTAAAAC
>JAYEMY010000076.1:0-4385 GCA_034718455.1 Thermodesulfobacteriota bacterium | reverse complement strand
CAGCCGACAGGCTTTTGCAGGGTTTCAACCGCGGACAAGGTTGCACCAAAAGGCGTATTCTCAATGGATTGTGCTTTGAAACCCGAAAAAGGCTGTTGGCTGTCAGGGGGGAAAGTGAATGATTACGGCAAGAGAGAGGGAATTTGTGGCAACTATATGAGAAGAACAAATCGACTGAAGTGGAGAAACAACACAAAAGATATCAATGAAATTAGCGCCCTTCGGGCGGACTTCTCTGACAGGATCAACAGGATCAACAGGATTTCTTAATATTTTTTATCCTGACAATTCTGTTGATCCTGTCCAAAAATGGAAATTCCTATATTATTCAATTATAGAGGTTTAGATGCGCTTTTATGATGTTTTGGTTGTAGGTTCCGGCTGGGCAGGGGCCACTGTGGCACGGAAGTTGGCTGATGAAGGATTACGGGTACTGGTTTTAGAGCGTCGCAACCATATAGGCGGTAATTGTTATGATGAGCATAATGAACATGGCATCTTGATCCATCGTTATGGACCTCATATATTTCACACGAAATTTCCTCATGTATGGGAGTTCGTGAGCCAATTTACATCCTGGCATTTATATCAACATGAAGTAAGGTCTTGTGTGGATGGAAATTTTTTCCCTATTCCGGTTAATTTAAATACTATGGAGATGCTTTACCACAGAAATTTTACTCGCGAGGAAATGATAAGTTTTATCTCAGAGAGTGTTGTCCATTACAAAGAACCAAAAAATTCCCGGGAAGTCATTGTGTCGCAAATGGGTCAAGAAATATATGATAAGTTTTTTGCAGGTTACACCTTGAAACAATGGGGTGTAACGGCTGACGAATTGGAGCCGGAGGTCTGCTCAAGAATACCTATACGTTACACTCGTGATAATCGTTATTTCTCCGATCCTTATCAGGGTATACCGGAAGAAGGTTATGGACGGCTGTTCCGCCGCATGCTTGATCATGAGCGCATCTCTCTTCTTTTAAAGACTGATTACTGTGTTGTCAAGGATGAGATAAAGTCGGGTTGGACAGTGTATACAGGCGGGATAGACACATTCTTCAGCCAGGCTTACGGACCGTTGCCCTACCGGGGCATCAGGTTTGTTTTCGAGACCCATGAGCAGGAAAATTATCAAGGATGGGGTGTAGTCAATTACCCAAACGATTTTGAGTATACCAGAATAACAGAGTACAAAAAATTGACAGGTCAGGAACGATCACATACCACTATATCATTTGAGTATCCGTCAGACAATGGTGAACCCTGTTATCCCATGCCGACGAAAAGCGCCCTGTCCCTGTACGGGCGATATCGCAAGCTGGCGGACAAAATGGACAGGACGTCCTTTTCAGGGCGTTTGGGACGTTATCGTTACATCAACATGGACCAGGCAATTCTCCAGAGCCTTGATCTGGCTGAAGAACTGTTGGAGCTGATATAGATGGTGTTGAAATCACCCAGGTTGAGTATCGTTGTGTTAAATTTTAACCGGTTGGAGGAAACCCGCCACACAATAGGGCATTTACACGGATTGGTGTGTGAGCGGGACGATGTTGAAGTCATTGCCGTGGATAACGGTTCCACAGACGGGACTGCTGAATATCTGGAGAAGTGCGGGGATTGGTTGCGCCCAATACTTCTAAAGAGCAACACTGGTATTGGGGGTTATAACACCGGCTTCATGCAAGCTCAAGGAGCATATATAATGGTCTTGGATGATGACTCTTATCCGGTTGATGGCAAGACAATGGATCGGGTGATCCAGCGCTTCGACGCCTGGCCGGATCTGGGAGTAGTGGCCTGTTGTATAGAGCGTCCGGATGGCCGGCCCGTACTGACATGGCATATCCCTAGGGGAGGACATACCGGCCCATCCGCGGCCTTTGTTGGATGTGGCTTTGCCATACGCCGGGATATTTTTTGCAGAATCGGCTGGTACCCAGCCCGTTTTTTCCTTTATCAGAATGAGATAGAAGTAGCAATTCGTGTAAAACGCCTCGGTTTTGAAATCTTTTATGATTCCAGTTGTCGTATAGTGCACAGGGAGTCTCCTAAGCATCGTTCCGGATGGCGCAGGGTATATTATCCAACACGTAATACCATTTGGATTATTCGCCGCCACTTTCCTTTCCCTGAGGCTGCTTACCTCATAGCCTCCCGAATGGCCATGGGGCTCTTTCGCGCAGTCCAGTTCGGGGTCTTGTCATGGTATCTCCGAGCGATTCGGGATGCCTGGATAGAGCCGGTAGAGCCTGATATCCTTCCAAAGGAACTCAGGAAAGAACTGGCAGTCTTTTGGCGACAGAACAGCCTGTGGCATCAAGTACTCCGCTTGACATGACTTATTATCCTCGTGTTCTCGCCATTATAGTTACCTGGAATAAAAAGAAGTTCGTCCTGGATTTACTGAAGTCTCTGGATGCACTGGACTATCCTCCAAATACCATTGACATCCTGGTGGTTGACAATGCCAGCAATGACGGAACAGCAGGGGCCATAGCTTCCAGGTTTGCTGATGTGCGTATCATTCACAACGAAGAAAATCTGGGAGGGAGTGGTGGTTTTAATACCGGCCTTTCCTGGGCCTTTCAACAATCTGATAATCATTATAAGTACTTATGGTTACTGGACAATGACGTGCTGGTACATCGCAAGGCCCTTTCCGAACTGGTTACAATCCTGGAGAAAAAGGAAGATGTGGCTGTAGCCGGTTCTACCATGATACAGATGGATTTCCCCTGGCGCATTAACGAGATGGGTGGATTTGTTGATCGCGGGAGCGGAGCATTAGTTCTCAATCGACATGGGGAGGAGGTGCCCGGGTGGCGCGGCAGATCTCTCAATGAAATCCTTGCCGGTGAGTGTGATCTGACGAATCATCTCATGGATTGCAGGCCATATATGGATACGGACTATGTGGCCGCAGCCTCCCTCCTTGTACGAACCGATGTAGCTAAAGAAGCCGGTCTCTGGAAAGATTTTTTTATTCACTTTGACGATGTGGAATGGTGCCTTCGTATAGGCAGGATGGGCCGGCGGGTCGTGACCTCCGCCAGATCCATAATCTGGCACATGTCCGCAGTAGCCAAGGTGCCCACATGGGTGCTGTACTATGATAATCGGAATGTTCTTTACATGTTAAAAGAACATGGGGCAGACTCCGCCGCAATCAGAAGGATCATGCGCCGGATTCTGATCAAATCGGTTTACTACTCAATAATAGGAAAGCCGGACCTGGGAAGGCTCCATGTGGAATCCGTGCAGGATTTTCTAGCTGGTCGAAAAGGAAAAAAGGACATCTCTTCTATTATGCAATACAGGGATAACAGAGATGCTGAAGAAATATTTTTAGATCCCTCCATTCAGCGCATCCTGATTCCCTGGAGTGTTAATCTGCAGGCCACCGGCTTGCAGGAGTCCCTGGTTCAGGCTGCCAAAAAGAGGACGGACCTGGAAGTTCACTTCTTGATATCTGATGGTAGAGAGCAAATATATAAGGTGCCTTTGCAAAAATCCGTCATTCTTCCAGGAATGAAGCCTATGCGTTGGTTTGCCTATTGGCGATATAGCCGGCAATATGATCTCCTGCTACAGTCGGATTACATGACTTTGGTATGTCTCTCATTTACCGGGAAAGAAATTATGTTTGTTAACGATGAAGGATTCAGCAGAAGGTCCGGGATAACATGGAAAGGGCTAATGTCAAGCCTTTTTGAGTTTGTCGGCAATCTAAGATTGCTAAGGAACGTACAATAAATAACTTGAACAAATTAATGTCTTTTTTGCCGTCTTCTTCGTTGCTCGTCGATCACATAACCCGTTATGCTCGCTCCTCGCGCCTTGAATACAACAAAAAATCCTATTAATTTTTGTTCAACTTATTTATCTCCCGTTCCTAAATAAGTGACCGTTCACAGGTTCAGGGGTTACTGAAAAAACGGTACTTGCAGGCTATGGCCGCAAGTCCAATCCCATGTCCGGATGTTCCAGCGTGAGCCATTGATTATAATATGGGTCACCCTTATTCAACCAGGTAGCCCACTGACAACTGAAGCGATCCGCATCTTCCGACGGCCATTGTTCGGCATACCACCAACCCTGCGGGCAAATAAATCGGGCAAAAGGCGTATATACGCTGCGAAAGCCCTTGTCGAGACACCGGAGCGCCAAGTCAAGAACAGAATGGGGACCCAGGTATGCCCGGTCCAGTCCTGAGAGATCTTTCCAGAGACTCATACGAACAGCAAAACAGGCAGGGTGTGGAGCGCTTACGTTGCGGACAGTGGCTGTAGTTGCCATGTATCCGGGAGTGGATTCCGGGAAGCCTTGGTAGATAGCGAGCGGAATGCCGTCTTGGCGTTGTACCAGACCTGCATGCAGAA
>JAYEMY010000075.1:0-4403 GCA_034718455.1 Thermodesulfobacteriota bacterium | reverse complement strand
ATGTTTCTGAATCTAGTTTAATGGTTTGTGCAGCTTCATTGATAAAAGGTTGGATGGGTGCAACAATTGTTTCAAAAAGATTAATTTCATTGTCTTCTAACATGGTGTTTATCTCCTTCCAATTTTGTTTATGCTAACACACCATAATTAGAACATTTATGACGGCGGTCGTCTATAGTAAATATTCCCTATTATATCAATTGGTTATGACTCTCCTTTACAGAAGCAAATACTAGGCCGAACAGTATTGGTATTTTACGTTTTCTTCATAGGATTGCGGAGACTGACTACGAAGTCGTAGATGCGGAACTAGATACCATAAAAGGAATTGCTAAGGAGCCAACAATAAATAACTTCGCAATTACATGTTTAATGCAGACATGAAATATAGTGAGAATTCGGTTTAAGGAAGTCTGGTAATAGCCTATATTAAAGGATTTATAGATATTTAGCTTGACATGCAATTGCTGCTTTTATAATGTTCTAATTATACAAATTTATCAACTCAAAGGTATAATTGTGACATTATGAAAATAGAACGATATCACTCCGATGATCTGAAGAGACTGATATTAAAGAATAAAATGTCCAGCATGGTAGAGATGAAAGAAGTAATAGGCACAAAGGTGGACGCTACGATTTTCAGGAAGCTTCGAGAATTGCACTATTTGCGCAGTTATTCACACCGTGGAAAGTATTATACCATTCCTGAGATTGCCAGATTCGATGCGAAAGGATTATGGTCATGTCGCGATGTTCATTTTTCAAAGCAAGGTTCTTTACTCAACGCAATTGCGCATCATGTTGATCGTTCCGTGGCCGGTTATTTTGAATATGAGATAGAGAGCCTGTTACACGTAACTGTCAGAGTGGCGGTTTTAAAACTTTTGAAGGAAAATAGGATTTCCAGACACAAAGTGTCCGGGCGTTATCTTTATTGTTCACCAAGGATGAGGAAACGCAATCGTCAAAGTAATGATAGAAAGAAGTATCTAATCATTGAAGATTCTACGCTTGAACCTATGAGTTCAGAGATGATGTTTCAAGAAGGCAAAACGCTGGTTGAATTGTTTCTTAGTCTTCTGGATGAGAAACAACAGCGTTTATTCGCCGGGCTGGAATCTATCAAGCTGGGTTACGGAGGAGACAAGAAGATAGCGCATTTGTTTGGTTTGGATATGCATACTGTGGCCAAAGGTCGTAAGGAATTACGCAGTGGTGAAATAGAAACCGATAGAGTGCGCCGAGTTGGCGGGGGGCGTAAGTTTCTGGAAAAAAAACGCCGCAAATCATTGCTTTGATAGAAGAATTGATGGAGTACGAAACGGCTGGTGATCCTATGACCGGTTTAAAATGGACAAGGAAAACAACTCAAAAGGTAACTCATGAACTTAAAGCATTGGGTATAAAGGAGGTTAATCGGACGTCTGTTGGCCGACTTTTGAAAGATCTTGGCTATTCATTGAAAGTCAATCACAAGAAGAAGGCTTTAGGTACAAAAAAAACGCCTGAAGCAAGAGCGCAGAGGGATAAACAGTTCAAGTACATCAATGTCATTCGCACTCAGTTTACTGATGAGAGCAATTCTATTATCAGTGTAGACTCCAAGAAGAAAGAAATGGTAGGCGATTTCAAAAACAATGGATCCGCATGGCGTAAAAAAGCCTTTGAAGTAGGTGATCACGATTTCAGACAGTATGCCGAAGGAATCGCCATAGGCTATGGTATTTATGATACTCTGGCCAATAGGGGTTCAATGTTTGTGGGCATTGACCATAATACGCCTGCCTTTGCAGTGGAATCAATTGCCAAATGGTGGAAGCAAGATGGCTCAAAAAGATATAAGGGATGCAAAAAGCTTCTCATTCTGGCGGATGCGGGAGGAAGTAATGGATATCGCCCAAGAGCATGGAAGTATGAGTTACAGAGAAAACTATGTGATCCATTCGGGCTCTGCGTAACAGTTTGTCACTATCCGCCAGGCGCATCAAAATGGAACCCGATTGAACATCGCTTATTCAGTGCCATCAGCAATAACTGGAAAGGGGTGCCCCTGAATAGCTACGAAACAATACTCAAATATTTGAGAAAGACGAAAACAACCCCTAAGAAAGGCCCTGGATTAAAAGTAAAAGCAACCTTGGTTCGGAAGAGATATAAAAACGGGCAAAAAATTTCTGATAAGGAAATGTCTCAACTCCAATTGGAAAATCATGATACTTTGCCTAATTGGAATTACACGATTTCGCCAACAAAAATGTGAAGTTATTTATTGTTGACCCCTTAGATGATCCATCACACAAATAGTTTACTGTATCATAAATCATGTGTCTCGAACTATTTTCACTTTTTTCAAAAAAATCAGGGGGGGAGTGAACGGTTACCGGGAAACTGTTCCCTTTTTCGTGCGAGTTGACTCAGCTGGATTATATCTACTAGTTTTTACGGCACGGCTTTCCGACGAGGAGCAGGAGATCGCAAAACGTTTGGGATTTAAGTTTCCTGGAAATTGGGTCGCCAAGCAATACTTCATTGTTCAATAAATGGATTTGATGTAGGGATGCTAACCATTGCGTGCTCGTGTCCAGATAAATCCGAATCGTTGGGATTCCCGTTAATTGGGATGAAATTCGATGATGTTACCCAGTGGGTGATCGCAGATGGCCGTGTTGGTCATATACCCCGTTGCAGGGCTTGCTCTGGCGCTGAGAAATGAGGCGTATGGTACTGCGAAGTCCCACCTGACTGAAGTTTAGCCAGCAGGTCAGTAGAGACGTCCGAGGGTAAACTCCGTGAGGAGAGTCCGAAGCCGGACGGAACAAGAATACAGGCCGTGTGATTGAGCCCCGAAAAATGTATAGTTGTGGACAGTAGGATAAACTCATGATCGAAAGATTACGAGGGAAAGCCGACAGCTTGGATGCGCTGGAAGGCAGCAGACCTGGATGCGTTATGGCGAGTATTCAGGTCACCACCGGGGTCTGAGAGCAGGGCATGTATTCACAGGGGTAGCTTGGGAACTGGAGAGAGCCAACTGTCTCCTTGTAGATGAATCCGGTCAAGGGTGCCGGGTAGCCGATGAGGCATAGTCCTGGCGTTGGGAAGGCATGCTCTATCCTGACCAGAGAGCGAAAGCAAAGGAGCAAACAAGGTATCGGGCGAGGATACCGGAGAGGGAACGAACCTGAGATGGGCTTTTGGCAGTCTTAGCTGACAGTAGTACTGATGTTGCAGGCAGATGCCTGTAATGGGAAGGTGGGGAACTGAGGTCCAAGGGACCCACTGTAGGGAAGGAGAAGCCGGGCATAACGTTTTGCTTGAGGGAAACATGGGAGGGAATCTGAACCCACAAACCGTGTCACCGCTACTTGAGCAGAGTGTGTATTAGGGCAGCACAGTTATGCGCCAAACGGGGTGTCGCCTGTTTGGTTATGCTTTTGCTGATTAGGGAAACCTGAGTGCGTTAGCATACCGAGGAACCGTATGAGTGGAATCCTTCAAGTACGGATCTGTGGGGAGGGCGTCGGGTAACCGACGCCTTTACCCGGAACTCTAACAAGCAGGGTCGGACGGCTGTAACATTTGCCAAGTTTGAGGAAAACGTAGCATTTGCAAATGCCCGTTTCCGTGCTTGTAGGTGATGCGGAGACGTTATGCGTAATATCTAAGAGAGAGGCAGGGTTAGGTAATGCGGTTCGAATGGGATCCAAAAAAAGCGAAACGAAATTTAAGAAAGCACGCTGTCTCTTTTGACGAAGCAGTAACCGTGTTCTATGATCCGCTATCGGCAACCTTTAATGACCACGATCACTCAGTTGGCGAGCATCGCTATATAACCATTGGTTTCTCCTCTCGTGACCGCTTGCTTGTTGTCGGGCACACAGAAAGAGGAGAAGTCTTGCGTATCATTAACGCGCGACCAGCGACTGCGCATGAAAGGAAAAGACATGAAGGATAAACATAAAAAAGGCATTGATGAGTTATGTCCTGAGTACAATTTTGACTATTCCAAAGCTGTTCGCGGGAAATACTGCAAGCGACTGATAGAAGAAGGGGCAAACGTAGCCGTCCTTGATCCGGATATCGCTGAGGCTTTCCATGATTCAGCGTCAGTGAATGAGGCGTTGAGGTCATTATTGGACCTAACTCGTTCCACTCAGCGCCTAACAACCGCATACACTCCAACAAGCAGGGGCGGGCGGCTGTAACATTTGCCAAGTTTGAGGAAAACGTAGCATTTACAAATACCAGTTTCCCTGCTTGTAGGTGATGCCGAATGTGCCCTGGAATGAATCATGGCAATACTCCGTTGCACAAAGAAGCTGCTGAATGACTTAAAGATCAAACCATCAGAAGAGACCGATTTCTCTGGCGAGTTGGGCAGTTGGCACGCCAATCTTTTG
>JAYEMY010000074.1:0-4425 GCA_034718455.1 Thermodesulfobacteriota bacterium | reverse complement strand
CCTTGGTGTTCCTTTTATGTAAGAACCAAACAACAACACTTTTTCAACAGAGATATTATTTTCTTTTAATCGTACTATGTATTTTTTTATTAAATTGATAGCTGAAGCTTTTGAAGAAGCCATTTTTTTAACCTCTTAATTTGTTTAAGTTTATTTTCTGTAAATTTTTTGGTGCTTTTCTTATAAAATGAAAACTTATCATCAGGATATCTTGCTTCAAGATTAAAATCCGAAACCTCCTCAAGCAATTCCAAATTTTCATCATTCAATTCCAACCCGGCTTTTTCAGAAAGATATACAAGATTATGCGAAAATGGCGGTGTTTTGTCCTTTTTATCAATAAAAATGGCCTTTAATATTTTTTCGATTGTTAAATGACCAAAAAACAATGCATAAGAGTAATCTCCCTTTTCAAACAAATGATTCGCCACTTTCCAATCTTGATCGGCAGTTTTAAGCCAATACTTTATTTTATCTTTTTTTGCCATAAAACTCACTCAAAACTATTTCCTTCAACTCAAAACCCAAAACTCAAAACTTCTTATAATGGAACGTGAGAGAAAACAGGCAGGTCTTCATTCTTCACACTTTTATCTTTTTTTCAATTTTTTTGTCTTATTTTATCTTTAACGCGTCTGCATGCCTGGGATAGGACGATGGGGTGTAATGGGGGACGTTGGTGCTTTGTGACCTTATGCCAAATATTCAAGCATTTTTGGGTTATTGTCAAGCATTTTTTTGCCCCTTTTTATAGATCGGCTGGCACTCTTTCGGCTCATTCTAAGTACCTTAGCTAAACTTGTTCCATTATATCCTAATTTAATCGCTGCAAGATAACTGATGATTGCTCTGGCATTACTGATTTTTTGCTCTCGTTTCGATGACAATAAGTCTTCCATATCTATCCCAATATCCCCGGTTACTCTCATGATCAATTCATCAAGGCCAATGCCATAATTTGTTTTTCTTTCTTCAAGTTCATTTGCATCTTGCAAAATTGCGGATACAAAATCCCCACTCCCCAATATTCTTGCATCTCTCAATTCACGCTCTTCTTTCTTCCGCCCCAAAAGACCGCTTTTATCTCCACCGGCACTCCGGACCAATCCTCCACCTTGTAATTCAGGCCGACTCCCCTGATCCACACCACTTTTTACAAATTGTCGGTATCTTCGACGGGCTTCCCTTAGCTTATCCCCAAACTGGAGAAGCACGTCTTCGATGGTTTTCTCAACCAGGTACTTTTCTGGTTTTTCTGGCCCCAATTGAATCCCTTTGGGTGCTCCTTCAGAGCAATTCAATGGGGTAAATCTGTTTTTTGGAGAAGGACAGGGGGCAAGGGAATTCTTTCTTTTTCCCATTATAGCGCTATGACCGGTCCATGGATATTTATCAAGTTCTTTCAGGTCCTTTACCAGGCCCGCTCGTAGTGGGTTGAGATGGATGTAACGAATAAGCTCCAAAAGGTAAGGATCTTCTTCGCATACGACGGATTTGTATCTGTTCTGGAAAAGATGGCCACTCCTTTTATGACGCTTATTGAAAGTAACGGCATAGCCGGTCATGAGACGACGCATGACCTTGCTGAGTGGCGTAAGACCAGTGCGGAGCAGGAGGTGAAAATGGTTTGGGATTAAGGCCCAGGCGTAGCATTGAGTTTGGGTTTCCTCAAGGATCACAGCAAGTCGTTCCAGGAAGGATTGGCGGTCTTGGTCGTCCTTAAAGATCTCTCTACGTTCAATCCCCCGGGCCATTACATGTTGTAAAAGGCCAGGGGCGTCAAGTCTTGGTTGGCGGGGCATAAATTATCTATCAAAGACGTCTGCGGGTAAATCGAACTTTTCTATCAGATCTTCAAGTGCGTATGACAAAATGATCGTCTTTTTGCCATGCGACTTGATGGGGTAAGACTTATGTGTCTCGGGATCATAAAATTTGGGGTGTCTACCTTTTCCTGTCACATAAATAACGCCGTACCTTTTGAGTATTTTTGTTACTTTCCTTAATTCTAAAGGCTTAGGCATAATTTATTTCAGGAGTAGATTGCTGGAGATTATCATTGGAAACAGACGTTAATGATTTCTTTATAGACATCTTCAGACTCCTGGAAGACTGTTTGGTTTCCAATTCATTATACATTCTCCAATACTTACCATGCGCTGGATCAAAAATAGTATCAATCGCATCGTTTTCTACCGCGGTCAAAACATATTCCTTTATAGAATCAGCTAATGCCTTTAAAGCGTCTTTCTCATCTTCACCGTGGCAAGAAACTGTAAAATCAAGGCAGCGGGCGACAACTACATCGTTCTCTTTTGTTAATAATATATGTAGTGTCGGACTTTCCCATAAGCTGCCGATTTTAAATCTTATCCTCTTTGCTTTAATACCTTTCATGGCTCCCTCTCAAATTTTACCGCGATGTAATGGGGGACGTTGGGATAACTGATGATTGCTCTGGCATTACTGATTTTTTGCTCTCGTTTCGATGACAACAAGTCTTTCATATCTATCCCAATATCCCCGGTTACTCTCATGATCAATTCATCAAGGCCAATGCCATAATTTGTTTTTCTTTCTTCAAGTTCATTTGCATCTTGCAAAATTGCGAACTGTGCGGTTAGGAATATCCCATTTTCTATGCCGCCAGTTTAAATTCAAGATCCCCGTTTTCAAACCACCTTTTATATTCTTGATTTCTTTTAAGGGCTGTCACTGATGCAAGGGCTACGGAACCAGGTTTCGACCAGCTCGTTCCATTATGCTTCTGACGGTTTGACACAACTATGCTTACTGCGTCTTCTTCCCTAATTGTCATACTAAAGCTGCCATTTTTGTTCTTGATGAGATCGCCTTCTTCCTCCATCTCCTTGCACTCGACTAACTCAATATTAACCTTGATTTTATATGTGCCCATTTGATATCCTCCTGAAAGTGACATTGCGATATCAAAATTATTACACACATCAAAAATATTGTCTACTCTTATTATAAATAATTGATACTATTGCTTATCTACTAACCGCACAGGTCGAAACTTTTCTTTATCAGAGCCACGTCGCGCTTTAGATCAACTACCATTTTATAAATGTTTTCAAGAGTGATGTTTTGTTGAGCAAGCATCTGCTTAACCTCCTTTGGGTCAACCGGAACTGGATAGTCATGGGGGGTCATGGGGGACGTTGGCACTTTTGTTGCTTTATTCAGATTTCACAACCTGTCCTTCAAGAAAATTCTTTTGCCCGAAATTTTTTCTTGTTAGCTATCGCAACTCCACCTTCACTGGTCTGAGTAAGCACATAAAGCCCGGCTTTCTCGGCATAGCGCCCTACGTCATCCTTTACTACCAACGCACCAATCCCGCCTAACAACCTCCGATCACGATACTGAGGAAACGCTTCTTTGAACTTCGGAAGCCCTTTATTGATAAATCTGTCTACCATACGTTTTTGAAGCTTGTTCTTTATCTCAATAACTAAAACGGAATTTCCATTTACAGCGACTATATCATACTCGCCAATGCCTTTTTTCTTCAGATTCCTCTTTACATCACCAAAGATCATGTCCCGATCTTCCTTGAAAAGATAACGGACATTTCTATAAAACAGATCCTCAGCAACTTCACCCTGCACAAGTCCAAGATCGCCTAACTGTCTTCCGATCTCATCCAGTTTCTTGATCGTTTTTTTAAGCTGCTCGTCAGTCTTCCTCTGTTGCTCGTCAGTCTTTCTTTGCGATTCCTTCAATTCCAGAATTTCTTTGTCAATCCTATCTTGTGACTCCCTGCGCTCTTGATTATACCTCTCCTGCGATTCCTTCAATTCCGAGGTCCCCTGCAGAAGTAACTCTAAGCCTTTTTCTATACGATCTAACCTGCTTTCTTTATCTTGTTGATTTTTCATTTTGTACTCTCAGAGTATAATGGACCCCATAATTCGAACCAGTTGTTACGCTACACACAATAATGGGGGACGTTGGCAACTTATAAACTTAGGCGAGATATTTCTTCATTATTCCGGGCTTGTCAAGAATTTTATTACCCCTCTGTACACACTTACCAACACCCATTCCACTTAATGGGTAATGGGGGATGTTGTTACATTCTTTTTTCGCCTTTACAAAATCAAATACAATACGCAGATCATACCCCGCGCTGCATGCCCATGAGCCTGAAAGTTTCCCCTTAAGCTTGTGAGTCTCAAGTTGAGGCGCAAATGGATTCACCACCAAAAGCCTTAACGCTTCGGCTATATCATTATCCAGGTCCGGCCGTTTTCGCATCCACCTTTTGAAAGATTTTGTAAATGCATTACTCCAACTGAGTGTTCTCATTGGGCAATCTCTCGAATAAGGTCATCCACTGTGCCCCGCCTGACTTCACCGCTGGCATATTCTTCCCGCGCTTCCTTAATGGTTTGCGCAAGC
>JAYEMY010000073.1:0-4488 GCA_034718455.1 Thermodesulfobacteriota bacterium | reverse complement strand
GGTATGTGGGCTACAAAAATGAGCTTGCTTACGGCGACAAACGACTCTCCGGATAATGCCAGAGAGCCTGCCACCATAGCCGCACTCATGATAATAGCGCCTGCTCCGGCAATGGCCGTCATCACCATTGCAAATAGACCTGAATTACTTCGTAAGGCAGGCCTTGCGAGGGCACCCATTATTACGGCAGGTAGAGCCATGTTCAGTGTGTTGACACCAAGAGTGGTAAGTCCGCCAAACTGAAAGAGCACGGCCTGGAAAAACAGGCCGATGAAGATTGCAGGAAAGGCGGTCCACTCCAACAGGATTCCCAGGATTCCGTTAAGTACTAGATGGGCATTGGAGGGGCCTATGGGAACATGTATAAGAGATGCCACAAAAAATGCCGCAGTAAGCAGGGCCACCTTGGGTATTTCCCTGACATCCATACGGCGCAACCCGATAGTCAGGCCCAGTATTGTTCCAGCCCCCCCAACTAATAATACAGGGGCATTTAAGACCCCTTCTGAAATGTGCATCTTTTACCTCATATCCGCCACGTGTACCCATAAAACAGCGCCCAACTCAACAGCAACTTCTCTGCCCTCGTGTTTCATTTTTTCGCTTGCTTCATTGAGTGCGGCAAATCCCCACCACCCCTCTTTCGGCATCACATAGGAAAAGATGCCCTGGGAATCTGTGTGTACTACCTGGGTGATAAACGGGCCTGCCGGTGCCTCAACCTTTTTGTTTTTGTTATAAAACTCTATCTCAATTTCACTGTTCGGCGCCGGCTTTCCATCCAAAAGGACCTGTCCGACAAAAATATTGCCTGTCCACAGGCCGTAGGGTCGAGTCAGAGGTATGATCTCAGTCTTCAGACCAACCGGCTGATCCCAACCTTCTTCCAGTCCGAATGCATTTACGACTACCTTGGTAAAATGTTGGATATAGCAGTCTTCCGCAGGTTCCCAGTAGGGCTGTGGGACAAAATAGAAAATATGGTCCCCGGGGCGCTCCATATCCGCGGTTCCGACCCAGGTCGTGCATCCGTCTACAGTTTGTTTTTTTAAGTTGTTCAAAAGGTCTTTATTCTCGCCTTTTACGAACATTGCAAAACTCATGGGCTTTTTGAGTTCCATGAATCCTTGCTCAAATGGGTGCATAAATTGACACGAAAGGGTGATCTGGCGGGATTCATTACCTTCGACAATATCATCAGATGGTAACAATACCCCGAAATGGGCCAGGCAGAGACTGGGAGCCAGCCAGCTTAAGGTGACAATCAGAAAAAAATAAAAACCGATTTTCTTGAAAAAAGATTCCATTGGTAATACTCTCCTTAGAATAAATGAAATGAATTGGAATGAAATGAATTGGAGTGAATCTAAAAGATATTACCTGTGTAGTCAATATCTAAAAGAGGTGTTACCGGCAAGACTGTTTTGAATCCTTGCCAAAACACGCTTGACATCATTCTGAATTGTGTTAAAGAATTGGCTACGTATGGGCCGTTAGCTCAACTGGGAGAGCAACTGACTCTTAATCAGTAGGTTCGGGGTTCGATCCCCCGGCGGCCTACCAATGAATACAAGCACTTATGGCTTTTTGCTGTGAGTGTTTTTTTTATTGTTATTATTGTACGTTCCTTAAGTGTTAGACTAGAAATTTAAAACTGATCCGGAAGGCGGACTTATTTGTGGTGTCTGCGGGTGCTTTGAAGTTTTGTCTCATATTTGCATGACAAAATTAGAAGCATATACTTATGTTGTAACCGTTCAGATGTTCAGGATTTCAAGTCTCAAAGGTTTAGAACCGTTGACCGATTACCACACTAATCTGTGATGAACCATTTTTCAAAGCTAAAAGCTAATCGCTCGATCTAGATATAAAGAAAAAGGTCGATATGATACATTCTTGTCTTAAACATTATACATTTGGCCAGGACAAGGTATTTAGTCCAAAAGAGACTGTGAAGACTGCATTGAATAGGCTGAAACAAAAAGAGTTGTTCAGTTTAAGCACTATTTCACGCATAGATAAACTTGATAAAATTGGTATACCGGCCTTTATTTGTGAGATTGAGTCAAATTTAGGAATAGGTGAAAGTTGTGGGAAGGGTGTATCTATAGAGCAGGCAAAGGCCAGTGCATTAATGGAAGCTATCGAACGCCATAGTTGTGCATGGTTTATAAAAGAAAGAGAGCCTTTTATCATTTCAAGCTATGATAAGTTAAAAGAAGATGCATTAGATCCATTAAGCTTGCTTTTACCTTTACCCTCTATTTATCAAACAGATAAGATATTAGAAGATTTAAAAAATGTTCCTCTTCCATGGACAAAATCTTTCTCTTTAACGCATAATAAACCTATTTTTTTTCCGCTCCACTGGTTTTATCTTATCTATGGCACTACAGGATTTGCTAGTGGAAATACAATAGAAGAGGCAATACTACAGGCAATAGGAGAGGTAATAGAAAGGCATAATATTTCAAGAGTAATAGAAGGAAAATTATCTACACCTTCCATTGATATATCTTCCATTAATTATCGTATCGCGAAGTCATTGATGAATAAATTTTTTGACGCAGGTATTGAACTATATATCAAGGATTTCTCCTTAGGATTAAATATACCAACCGTAAGTGTTCTTGCTTATGATTTAGATCCACCAACAAATACAGTTAAGATATATAACGCGGCAGGCACACATCTGAATCGTAATTTTGCCTTAATTCGTGCTTTGACTGAGGTAGCTCAACATAGGGCACAGATTATTTATAAAGAAAATAAACATAAAAAGCCAGGGGGACCTACTTATTGCTTTCCATATTTTAAGACTTTAGAGGATGCTTCATACTTAATAGAAAATAAAAAAACTATCCCTTTCAATAAGATATCTACTTACAAACATGAAGATTTTAGCGTAGAAATAGGGAAGGCGGTAAATCTAATTAAACAGGATAATCTGGAAGTAATTGTGACCAATACGACTTATCCTGAATTTCAAATACCTGCTGTATCAGTTACAATTCCCGGAGCAAGGCTAAATCGTCCCAGCACAAGGCTAAATCCATATTTTTATATGGCAAAGATATGCATGGATTTAGGAAATCATAAGGATGCTATAGGGCATTTTAAAAAATCTATAGAAATTGATCCTCAGTATAATGATATTCCCCAGATTTCGTGCGATATAGCCATTTGTTATAAGAGCCTGAAGATGTATCAGCAATCAAAAGAATATTTTGAAAAAATTCTAAACTTATCACCAGAATTAGTCTTGTCAAAGAAATTTATAAGTGATTTTACGGAAGTAATCAAGTTTTTAGAGTGATAAGAAATTGGAACAACGAATATCGAAGGGAAATTAAAAAATTGGCTCTTAAGAGCCATAATAAATTACTGGTTTTCAGCCTTAAGTTTTTCAAAAAGCTCATCTCTGCCTCCGAAACTGTGTTCCGGCCCGGGGAATGCACCGTTTGTTACTTCATCAATAAAATCGTCTAAGGCTTCCTTGATCTTCGGGGCGAGATTTGTATAGCGTTTTACAAAGCTCGGTGTAAATTTTTCAAAAAGCCCGAGCAGGTCGTTAGTTACTAGGACCTGGCCATCGCAGTGTGGGCCTGCTCCGATACCTATGGTGGGAATGGGGACTATCTCGGTAATTATTTTTGCAAGAGCAGACGGAATGCACTCCAAGACAAGTGAAAAGGCCCCTGCATCAGCCACTGCCTTGGCATCTTCAATAAGTTTTCTTGCCGATTCCAGGTCTCTGCCCTGTACTTTGTATCCACCAAGCGCTATTGCTGTTTGGGGAGTGAGGCCTATGTGTCCCATGACAGAAATGCCCGCCTTGACAATTCTCTCAATGGTAGGGGCAATGTAAGAGCCACCTTCCAACTTGATGCCGTGGCAGCCGGCTTTCTTAAGAAACATGCCGGCGTTTCTCACCGCCTCTTTTTTGGAGACCTGGTATGACAGGTAAGGCATGTCTCCAATCAGCATCGCTCTATCAATTCCTCGCCGGACCGCGCTGCAGTGGTGGATCATTTCTTCCATTGTGACCGGCACAGTGGAGTCATAACCCAGGGCCACCATGCCCAGAGAATCACCCACCAGAATTATGTCCAAACCGGCTTTATCTAATAATCTGGCCATACTGTAATCGTAGGCCGTAAGCATGGTGATTTTTGCACATGAGGCTTTTTTGTTTTGCAGATCAGCGAGTGTGACGGCCTTTAATGCCTTTTTCTCTTTCATTAAATCAACCAATCAACAAAGCTATTCACGCAGTCTATTCATCTGAATGTTACCAATCACCAATCAACAATAAAAAGAGCCGGTGGAGACTGTCATAAGCCGGGTTCTGTTTCCTTGTTCGATCCAAGGTGGTGATCATTCATCTGGGATGTCGATTGCTCGACACCTCACGCAACCTACCCGGGAGCTTCGAGCGGGCCACTCTCAGGCGCTCCTCTATTTGGTCTTGCTCCGGGTGGGGTTTAC
>JAYEMY010000072.1:0-4493 GCA_034718455.1 Thermodesulfobacteriota bacterium | reverse complement strand
CATTACGTTAATTAGAGATAACACCCAACGGGTTCACCCTGTTTGAATCCCCTCATGGGCGGCAGACCGACTTGTCAGAACGCCTGGACCGATAATTATTAAACTAATAGCTAGCCGCTAACGGCTAATCGCTCATTTATGGAGGGGCGAAGATGTACTCCAATATGAATAAATCAAACAACAGATCACATCGCATCCGGCACTATACTCAGGGTATATTCCTGTTATTCATGATAATTGGATTTATGACAGGGTGCGTCGCCTCCAAGCAAAGCCTTTCAAAAACTTCCAAGGCAAAACCTGATGCAAACGCGAGTTCACAGACTGAAGTTCAAGTTGAAGAACAGGCTGTCCCTTACAGTGTTCCCGCGCTATCCCGTCCTTCCGTGAGCTGGCAACCTTCGTTCACGGTCGAAGACATTCAAGTTAAGGAAAGCAAGTTAGGGCTTCCTGAGCTAAAGGTCGGCGCAAACATAGAATCCCAAAGCGGAAAAGTAGTCCTGCGGGACATTATCAAGGGGCTGGCAAACTTGAAAGACTTTAATGTTAGCTGGAATAAAGACGCCAACCAAAATGCACCGGTGGATGTCGACATCAAGGCAAATGATGATTTCTGGGTAGCATTGGACAACGTCCTTCGTCAACTGGATTATTTTTTTGAGTTCAAAAACGACACACTCATCATCGGCTATAAGCAGACAAAGACTTATCAGGTATCCATGCCAAGCGTGTCATACACATTTACCACTGCTATAGGTGGTAATATGCTTGGCGGATCTACCAGCAGCAATAATCTTGGTGAGGTAAGTCTTGCTACTGTTTCTGATGATTCCGGGAAAGATTGGGCCGAGGAGAAGAATCGTCGGTATGTCAATCGGTATGACTTGTGGAAGACTTTTAGACAAAACCTCGATCAAATACTGGAAATATGGGAGATGGAAGGCGTTGAACGGGAGACATTATTGTCAGCCGCTGCTCAGGCATCTCAACTAGAAAAACCGGAACAATCTGAGGGCAAAGAGGAAAAAACAGAGAAACCCACCACTGCATCATCTGCCGGATGGGTAAGTTTGGGGAAAGGTTCATACACCATTGATGAATCCCTGGGCATCGTAACAGTGAATGCGTCTCCTTCACTTCAAAAACGTGTAGCGAATTATATTGATACCTTTAAATTATGGCTATATCGCCAGGTGTCTATCCAGGCCCACATCCTTGAAGTAGAACTCTCAGAAGGGTCATCAAGAGGAATTGACTGGTCCAAGGTATTTAAGGCCGTTGAAAGAGATTCGGCTTTGATCGCTGGCACGATTGAATATGGTGATCAAGGCAATGTGTACGAGGTAGATTATACGGATATGGGTCACATTAACAGCCTTGATGGATTGCGCCTGCTTGGAAAAATTTGGCTCGCCCCCACAGATTTCAAATTACTTGTCAACGCACTTGACGAACAGGGTAAAGTACGTACTCTATCAGAACCTCGTCTGAATTTGCTCAACGGGTCTCCAGGTGTTTTGGTAGTTGGTGAATCTATCCGCTATATCCGTGAAGTAACTGCCATGAGAAGCGGTGAGAGCGGTGATGTAGATTATACTGCTGAAACTGATGATATCTTGTCCGGCATAGCCTTCTCCGTTGTGTGTAATGTGCTTGGAGATGATGAAGTGGTCTTATATTTGACCCCTGTAGCCTCCGAACTCAAATCACTTACATACGAGCCGTTTGGTCCTAATAATGAATTGAAAGTCGGGATACCCAGAATACAACTCCGTCAGATGTCAACCATGGCAAAGGTCCGGGATGGTGATTTGCTGATTCTGGGCGGATTGATTGATGAAATCAGCACCAATAACAGTTCGGAAATACCATTACTTGGAAAAATTCCTTGGGTCAAATGGGCCTTTAAGAACGAGATCAAGTCAAAAACGAGGCGAGAATTGATCGTAATTCTTCGACCTCGCATCCTTCCTATGTAAATTTACATAGTTAGTGCCTGAACGAAAACCCACTCGAATGATTCGTTGGCAACAAAACTGGCATGCGGAATCAACTCTTAATTCTTAGAGCCCCATCCTCCAATACCCAAAAGCTCAAGGTGGAATGTAAAGCTGGTTTCGTCCGTATCCTTTTTAAACCTGCCATCAAGTGCCCAACAGGTCGATTGATACCGGAGACCAAATACGGATTCAAGCTCTGAGTCTTCGGCAACATTCCTCTTTAACTCGCACATCCCATACCAGGAAGGTGAAAATGCAGTATGTACTTCCAGGTTGACTTCATTTATGTGAGCAAGGCAGTTGTATCTATATTCAAGGTCTAAAGTGTCGCCCACGGAATTTGATAAACGTCCCAGAAAATTGTACTCAGTAAAGCCTTTTCCATAAACATTGTAGCTAGTGTCATAACGCATAAAAAGGTTGGGAAAGGGTTTAAAATCCAACTCGGCGTAAATATCTGAAAAATGTCCGAGGTTCTCTTCACTGGACAGATCTCTACTATTTTCCTCGATGTCGTAACTCTGCTCCAAGGAGAACCTTACAACATCTGTGTAGGCAAATCTGTTATTATCAAGGGTGGTTTTGCTGCTAAGGAACGAGAGCAGGGATAGTGTAATTCGATTCGTGGGCTCAAGCCGATCCAGGGCATCGATGTCAGGCAGATCATCCTGGTCCTCAGAAGGACGATACTGGTAAGTCAGCCCGGGCCGTATGCTGTGTCTCATAGTCTTTTCGCCCGAAAGGTAGTAGGTCCGTCCGAAAGTTGTACTCAGATCGGCGTTCAGGTTATAGAGCAGCCTGTTGGAATGGCTATCAGGGCGTTGTTCCGGATCATGACCGCTGACCTCATACATGGTCTCTTCGATGTTCCCGCTTAAAATTAAATCAGCCAGGTTATATAGGTTCAACGGTAAGGATACACGTGGTTCCATATGCAGGCGTTGTTCTCTGAGGCCTGCCTCCCTCCAGTAGTGTACATACGAGGTAGCCCAGTCATAGTAAAAAGGGGAATTTAAAAAAGGCTTTCTGAATCCGTGAAGCACCAATCTGGGGTATGTCTGTACAGTAGAATCCTGTTCCCCCAACTGGTTATCGTTGTAGCGGCCTTCGCCTCCGAAAAACATGTCTTGGGCCAACTTGGTAATCTGGAGAGTTGAAGGACGGATCAGATCCGTTTCATCGGACAGGGAACGGGCAAAGGTCTTTCGGAAAATACTGTCTGTTTCATCATAACCCATTGGACCCTGGTCAAATTCCAACAGGTAATCCCTGTCACTGATCAAATCCACGTCCACCTTTGCTTCAAAATCCCAAGGGAGATGTTGGTCAGCCTTTGCCCTCAACCACCAACGTTTTTCATTACCTCTTGTGTGCCCATCATTGTTGAAGTCGTCGTCTTCCAGTGTGTCTACCATGAAGTTGTATCGGAGGATGCCTTTGTCTTCAGGGGAAAATACGTGTCGGAACTCTATTCCTTCCATCCAGCCCCTTTTACCCATGGAATGCTGATAAAAAGTGGCGTCCATGCTGTCGTTAACGGCCCAAAAAAAGGGGACGTTGAGCTCTGCCCCATTCCTTTTGGATGTAGAGAAGTAGGGTAACAACAACCCTGTTTTTCTATATTTGTTTATGGGCAACACAACCCATGGGCTATAGAGTACAGGGATGTCCTTTATGTTGAAAAAACTGTTTTTGGCAAAGGCCATGCCACCAATCGTGAGTTTAAGGTCTCGACACTTAAAATTCCACGCTTGTTTGGGAAGAGGACACGTGCTTATAGTAGCATGTTTTGCCTTATATTCTTCAGGACCTGTCTTCCAAATCTGTTTAGCCAGAAGGTGTATATTGTTTCTCTGTAAAAAAAGAGCGGCATTCTCTACTGTGCCTGTAGATGTGTTGAGATCCAGTTCTCCTTCAGTTCCCTTCAGCACATCCATGTCGAGGTATATGACCACATTGCCGCTTGCCCATACCTTGGCATTACGCCTGTCATACATGATCCGGTCAGCACAGACCTTGAGATCACCCCTCCAGACCTGGACTGCACCTTCACCCAAAATTACATCTGAAGAGTGGAAATAAGTCAACTGAAGGGCCTCTATGCGCCAAGGCTCAGTTTCTGGTGATGGGCTGGTCTTGAATTCAGAAGGTGTTTTTTCTTCTGAGGCCGTCAGACCTGTTGCCGGAAGCATCAGCAAAAAAACCAGTATAAGCAGAACATTTTTTTGGATATAAGCGTGAGTTTTCATAACCTGTATGCGTTTAGTATCACAAGGACATGGTGCTTTCAATAAATAGAGGCTAAAACTTAAAACCTTTTCAGAATCTTGTTTCTCCAAAGCATCTTTAAATTGATATTCAGCAGAAGGAACAAGGGAAGGGGACGAGTGACTATCCGGACCTTGCCGGACTTGACGGCCTGGATAATTGATTCCGGATCAGGTTCTGCTTCTATGAGCGAGTAAGTGGTGTGGAACTGGCATCTTTGGTGGG
>JAYEMY010000071.1:0-16609 GCA_034718455.1 Thermodesulfobacteriota bacterium | reverse complement strand
GGCTTTCCGTCTCTACCTCACGATAGATTTGGCATTTTCTGCTTATGGTTTTTTCATGTTTTGATGTCTTTAAACGCAATTCGCATGTCAATTTTTTATAACAGATGGTTTAATGTAGAACCTTTCTTTTTGAATTGTTTGTTGAACATTTTCTTCCTGCTAAACCTTGCAAGACCAACTAGCCCTAAACCGAGAAGAAGTATGGTGGCTGGTTCGGGGACTGGTGCTGTTAGAATTGCTTGTGATAGTAAACTAAAAAGCAAACCAATCAGACATACTATAAGTACAATGTATTTTTTCATTTTTCTCCTTAAGTTAAGTTCTGGGAACATAATTCCCAATCTATGTATTTTTTCTCGCGCAGCCTTTCCTATTACAAGGTCTGTGCCAGCATTTTAAAAACTGGGGGGAATAAAAAATAATTGTTTATTTGTTAAGAATTCCAGTTAATTATAAACATCGCCTTGCGACAACCGCCGCCCCTTTACTTGGAAAAATAGAGGGAAGAAAATAAATACCCATGAAAAAATGGAAAATAATTCCACAGCAAAAGGCATTTTTATTGCTTTCGCGCCACCTGAAACAAAAAATATTTTTTCTTGTGTTCCGGGCAAAAAACAACGATAATAACTATAAGTGCCGGCTGACAATGCCGGGCATGCAGCACGTCTATTCAACGGCCTGAATATAAGTTTGCCGGAAAACCACTTCCTAACCAGATATCAGGTAATTACATGCTGTTTAAAACAATTACCAAAGAAAACTTCAAAAAGATGGTCGAGGCCTTGCTGGAGGAACACGAGGTCATCGGTCCGAAATCAAGGGATCAAGACACGGAAGGGAACAAGATTTACAGGTTTCTGAAGATCAACTCCTTTGAGGAGCTTGAGATGGACTATACCCGGTCCTACTCCTCGCCCAAAAACTATTTCCTGCCTTTTAAGGAAGACCTTGCCACCTATCATTTTAATGACAAGGGATGGGAACAGGAAATCCAATATACCACTCACCCGCGGGTAATCATCGGAATGCGGGCATGCGATATTAATGCCCTGTTAAAGCTTGACCAGGTGATGTTGAAAAGTGTTTATCCCGACCCGCATTATTTTGCGCGAAGGCGCAATACCTTGATCATAGGGCTCGACCATGAACCCCTGGAAGATTGTTTCTGCCGGTCAATGAATACAGATACGGTCTTTCATGGTTTTGACCTCTTTTTGACCGATATTGGGGACAGATACTTTGTAGCCATCAATTCAGACACTGCATACATTATCTTGAACAAATTCAATGTCAAAGAGGTCACAGAGGAAGACCAGGAACGTTTCAAGACAGTAAAGAAGCAGATTGAATCAAAATTCAAGACCCTGGTTGACATTACGATCCTGCCTGAATTAATGGACCTGGAGTTTGAGTCTGAAGTCTGGAAAAAGTGGGGGGATAAATGCCTGAGCTGTGGAAGCTGCGCCATGGTATGTCCAACCTGTTACTGCTATGGCATAGAAGAGGACACGGATCTGAGTTTTTCCAAGGCCACCAAGAGAAAATTTTTATACTCCTGTAATCTGCTCGATTTTGCCGCTGTGGCTGGGGGACATAATTTCCGCCCGGATGCGCATATCCGATTAAAGTATCGATATTATCACAAGTTCAGGGGTTTTGTAGAGGCTTTTAATCAATCACTGTGTGTGGGATGCAACCGGTGCGGAAAGGCGTGCCCGGCAGGGATCAGCCCCAAGGCAGTGATTGATGATTTGATCAGGACTGAAAAATGAACATTAAGATCCCTGAACATGACATAAATCTGGAGCCCTTTATGACAAGGCCTCCGGATTTTAACAACAAATCCGTCCTGATGCAGACAGAAAAGGGCTTTAAGTCCGAGGTCATCAATATTGTCAAGTTAACAGCTCAGGAGAAGCTCTTTCAAATAAGGATATTAGATTCTTACGAAAGAGAAAAGTTTACTTTTCTCCCCGGCCAGTTCGTGATGCTGGAGCTGCCGGGATGCGGAGAGGTCCCCATATCCATTTCAAGTTCCTCTTCGAACAGGGAATTCATCGGACTCTGCATACGAAAAGCCGGCAAGGTCACGGGGATGATCGACCGTTTAGGTCCTGGTGCAATAGTTGGGATCAGGGGTCCCTTTGGCACACACTTCCCTATGCAAAGGATGAAAGGGCGCAATGTCCTTTTGATAGCCGGGGGATTGGGTATTGCCCCGCTTCGTTCTCCCATTTACTGGGTAAACGAACACCGGTCCAAATACAATGATATTACGATTCTTTATGGTACCAGGGAGCCCGGACAGATTCTGTTCGATTATCAGTTTGAGGAATGGCAAAAAATTTATAACCTGAAACTCCTTACAATAATCCAGAAACCCGATAATAATTGGAAGGGTCGGGTAGGGCTGATCACTGATTTGTTCAAAGAGATCCGGATTGATCCTGATAACACCTTTGCGATTGTATGCGGACCTCCTGTAATGTTTAAGTTCGTATGTGCATACCTCAGCAATATAGGTATTCCGCGACAGCGGATGTTTGTCTCCCTTGAGCGAAGGATGCACTGCGGCATGGGGAAGTGCTGCCGTTGTAATGTAGGTTCCACATTCACCTGTCTGGATGGGCCGGTGTTTGATTACTGGACAGTGATGAATCTCAAGGAAGCAATATAGTTCATTTATATCAATATAATGAAATACTTAGGGATTACAATTAAAAGACCAAAGGTAGGATTCTTTGATTTTACCGGGTGCGAGGGATGCCAGCTCCAGATAGCCAACAAGGAAGAGAATCTGAAGGACCTGTTTGGCCTGGTAGAGGTTGTAAATTTTCGGGAGATCTCTTCTGAGAGGCGTGACGATTATGAAATAGCATTTATTGAGGGGAGTATTACTACTGACAGTGAGGTGGCAAGGCTCAAAAAGATTCGTGACCAGGCAGGGACTCTTGTGGCAATCGGGGCTTGTGCCTGCTTTGGCGGCGTGAACAACCTGAGAAGCCGTTTTCCTCTGCCGGATGTAATAAAAGCCGTCCATGACGGACACCCTATAGATACCGGGCCGGTCAGAAAGGTGGCGGAAATAGTCCCTGTGGACATAGAGCTGCCCGGATGTCCTATTTCAAAACCTGAATTCGAGTGGCTGGTGCGCCAGATGGTACTTGGAATAAAACCACAGTTTCCCAGGTACCCGGTCTGCGTTGAATGTAAACAACAACTCAATTCCTGTGTGCTTGATATGGGGATAATGTGCCTGGGGCCTGTTACGCGCGCCGGATGTAATGCCGTATGTCCACGGAACCGGCTTGGTTGTTGGGGCTGTCGCGGACCTTCGGAAGAGGCGAACCTTGAATCGCTTATGGAGATACTCAGAGAAAAGGGATTTACAGAAGCACATATTGCAGAACGGATGAGCTTTTTCAATGCCTTTAGTGGAATCGTAACCGTTCACGGGGTTACAACGTCCGCTTTACCGCAACCCATCGAACTGTAAGCGTTTACAGGGTGCTGCAGATGCGAGGCGGAGGGTACGCAGACGTACTTCCTGTACTTCAAGTGCCCGACAACAAAGCAGATGCGGTGCCCTGTGAACGCTTACGTGGAATTTTAGACAATGACTGTTAAAACAGTAAAATCGTTAAATATAGATATTAAGCATCTGTGCCGGGTCGAGGGACACGGGGATATCAGGATCAGGATAGAAGACGGAAATCTGACTGAATGTACCTGGGCCATAGTAGAGACTCCCAGGTTTTTTGAGGTAATGTTCAAGGGACTTTCCATCGAAATGGTTCCGATACTTGCGGCCCGAATCTGCGGTATATGTTCCATTTCACATTCCCTGGCAAGCGCCAGGGCCATAGAACAGGCACTGAAGATCCAAATTCCGGATCCAGCACAAAAGGTAAGGCTCCTTGCCAAGCATGCCGAGACGCTGCAGAGTCATAGCCTCCACCTTTTTTTCCTGGTGGCACCGGACTTTCTTAATGTACCCAGCGCTATTCCGCTTATGCAGACGCATCCTGAGGTGGTGGAGACTGCTGCCAAAATCAAGGGGTTTGCCAATAGGGCATCTGATCTTCTGGTAGGCAGGACCACGCACCCAATGGTAATAAAAATCGGTGGCCTGACACAGGTCCCACGCAAAATACAATTGACTGAACTGGCCAAAGACCTGGATGCCACCATCCCTTATCTGTGGAAGGCCCTTGAGTTATTTATGAAATTTAACCTGCCTAATTTTGTAAGAGAAACTGAATTCGTGTCTCTCAAGGGAGCTGGAGAATATCCATTCATTGGAGGGGACCTTGTTTCAAGCGATGGTGTTTCCAGGAAGGAAAACGAATATATTGCCATGACAAACGAATATATTGTCGATTTCTCTACGGCAAAAATGACAAGGCTCAGCAGGGAATCTTTTGCAGTTGGTGCATTGGCAAGGTTTAACAACAATTATGATCTGTTGCACCCAAAGGCAAAAGGGGCGGCCGAGGCGCTGAATTTAAGACCTGGGGTCCACAATCCATTCTTTAATAATCCGGC
Source organism: Thermodesulfobacteriota bacterium (assembly GCA_034718455.1). Taxonomy (GTDB): domain Bacteria; phylum Desulfobacterota; class Dissulfuribacteria; order Dissulfuribacterales; family UBA3076; genus UBA3076. The sequence goes on along the minus strand of JAYEMY010000071.1, from coordinate 12,061 downwards.
ACAGCTTGTGGAGTGCATTCATGTTGTGTATGAGTCAAAAGACCTGATCTCAGAGTTGATCGACTCGGATATCTCTGAATTTTCAAGCCCTTACACTGTAAAGGAATGTGAGGGCGTGGGGGCCGTTGAGGCGCCCAGGGGGATACTCTATCATTGCTACCGGATCAACGAAGAGGGAAAAATCGAAAAGTCGGACTGCGTGATTCCCACCAATCAGAACAATGCCAACATTTATTATGATCTCAAAAAGCTGGTAGAGGAATTAGTAGCACAGGGAAAAGGCGAGGAAGAGATCGCTAACCTCTCTCAGATGCTTGTCAGGGCCTATGACCCTTGTATTTCCTGCTCGGTGCATTGAAACGTCCGTAATTTCAAATCTCTTTAAAGGCTTCTGTGTCCTTGATCATCGTTTCGACCGAAACGATGTTAATGCTCCACATCCCACAATCCGATAATTTTGCTCGTAAGCAAATAAAGTTGATAAAAATTTTGCTTATAGGCAAATAAAGTTGATAAAATTCATAAACATGATATTTTAATATCATGCTAAAAAACAGATATTTGACTCAATACGTTCTTGACGACCTCTCTGAAAAAATGGTGTTCATCGGAGGCCCTCGACAGGTTGGCAAAACAACCCTTGCCAGGGAATTTGTAGCCAAACAATTCAAGAAAACAGGCTATTATAACTGGGACAGCAGAACTGATCGCCGTAAGATTATGCAATCTGATTGGCCGGGAAGTGCGGAACTGATCATTCTCGACGAAATTCATAAATACAAGAAGTGGAAATCTTTTGTTAAAGGTGAATACGACACACTTAAGGATAAATATCGATTTATAGTTACCGGTAGTGCCCGTCTGGATATTTACAGAAAAGGTGGTGATTCGATGCTGGGAAGGTATCATTATTATCGATTACATCCTTTTACAGTTGCCGAAGCAACAGGAAGGTTTGTTGTGCCTGTTATCTTTAAAGAGATACCCATCAGCTTAACAGGAGAAAAAGATGCTTTTTTGTCTCTGGATAAGTTCGGCGGATTTCCCGAACCCTTTATTAAACAGAATATGAGAACGCTGAGGAAGTGGCATCAGGAAAAACATGACAGGCTGTTTCGTGAGGATATCAGAGATATTGAACCGGTAAGGGACATAGTGAATATGCAGCTTCTTGGAGATATGCTTCCAGAACGGGCAGGTTCTCCATTGTCTGTTAACTCCCTGAGAGAGGATCTGGAAGTAAGCCATAGAGCTGTATCTAACTGGCTCAATATATTGGAAGCGTTTTATTACTGCTTTAGAATATATCCGTTTGTTGGAAAGAATTATCGTTCGTTAAAAAAAGAGCCCAAACTCTATCTGTGGGACTGGTCTGAAATCAGTGACGAGTCTGTTCGATTTGAAAACTGCATTGCCTCTCATTTATTAAAACTCGTCTATTTTCTTCAGGATTATGAAGGATATAAGGCTGAACTGTATTTTTTAAGAAATGTGGACAAAAAAGAGGTCGATTTTTTAGTCACCATTGATAAAAAACCGTGGTTTTCTGTGGAAGCAAAAATAAGTGATGCCGGTGTCTCACCTCATTTGCATTATTTCAAAAACAAGCTCAACATACCCTATTCATACCAGGTTATAAAAAAAAGCGGTGTTGACAGGTTCATCAATAAAATTCGTGTTGTGTCTGCAGACGCTTTTTTAGCAGGGTTAATTTGATACTAATATTGAGAAGCTCGCTTTTAGGCCACCAAAGGCTTCATACAGGTGAAGTTGTCAATGGTCACCAATTTTTGTGAAGTTAGGTAACATCGAACTTGTTTCGATTTTGACCGCCATTGGTGTCCTGTAGCATGGCCGGATGGTTATGCGGAACGTAAATGGTTATGCGGAACGTAACCTGGAAAAATATACAGAAAAGCAGTTAGCTTTGGCAAAGGTACAGCAACAAAAGTGCAGAAATTCTAGTTTGTCAAAGAGCTATTTTTGGAAAACTAAAGAATATGCTATGAAAAAAAACAGCTTAGTAGCAGCAAGAGAAGAAGTAAAAAAATGGTTGGAAAGATGTTTAATTGGTCCTTTTTCAAAATCCGATGACAAATCACGGCCAATTGATGAATTATTGCCAATCAGGCCCTCCGAATTTTATTCTTGTGGTGTGCTGTATGGTCATTTGGAAGATATGGAAATATTGGACAATAAAGGATCTGATGAAGAAGAAAACGAGAGGTCTGTTTTTGGCATAGAGGACAACGATACTTCACAAAATAAAGCGAGCAAAACATCCAGAACTTGCCGTTATCGTCCTCCTTCTGCTGTAGGTTTAAGCTTTTTTGTAAGTAGCGATATAGAAATTGATGTTATTCTGAAGGCTGCCAGATATAAAAATGTAAAGCAGGATGATAAGAAAATAAAATGGAAACGCCGTTCTTTGCCCATAAACAGGGATTATGAAGATGTCATCTCCCTGAAACCGCCTGAAAATGATCAGCAGCTTGAAAATGAGTATCAAATATTATCTGATGATGACCCGGGAGAAGGAGAGAATGAAAAATCAGACAAACTTCATGTAAAATGGCGTCCATACTCTAACTCTTCTTGCGAGGGTTATATCGTCACAATCTCTGTGGTCAATACCGCTGTTGCAAAAAAAATCACACATGATGGGTGGGAAGAAACGCATCTTTTCCAATTGTCTTTTGAGTGCCACAAACAGGCTGGGGATATCAAGCCATATCCCAGAAATGAAATCCATAACATGGAACAGGAAGATAAAGAATTTGATTTGCTTTATTCTGACAAAACCATATACGCAATTGGACATGGAGTTTCTCCTGATTGGGAGTCTAAAGCTGGCGAAATCGAGTGTATTAAAGCGTCATTTATACCTTCATTAGAAGTGCCATTGATGAAAACCGAGGTCAGTGAAATAGACAAAGAAACTCTTCAATTGAGCAGACTGGCTAAAACTTATCAGGATTCAGAAAAAATCCGGCAAAGCTTATACTCATTTACGAAAGCATATAAGAAGTGGATTGATGATCTTCTTCCTGAAGAAGAACAAAAAAAGATGACACAAGAGCAAAGTGATGTAGCTAAAGGTATGCTTGATCGGCTTGATAAAAGTGCAACCAGAATGAATGCCGGAATAAAATGCCTTGGAGATCCCGTTGTTGCAAGAGCGTTCTCCTTTGCCCATAAGGCCATGATAGATTACATGAAGATTCGAAAGGTGGAAAATCCATCATGGCGACCCTTTCAGTTAGGTTTTTTGCTGCAGACCCTTCCGTCACTAATTGATGAAAACAGTCCTGACCGGGATTTGGTCGATCTGTTGTGGTTCCAGACCGGTGGCGGGAAAACAGAAGCATATCTGGTAATTATCGCATTTCTCGTCAGCTACAGGCGAATGCTCTTCCCTGAGACCGGGGCAGGAACTGTTGTGATAATGAGATATACTGTAAGACTTCTGACAATACAGCAATTTCAACGGGCATCTATATTAATATGCGCGCTTGAGCTATTGCGCAGGAAAAATCCTGAATTACTTGGACATGAACCTATAACTGCTGGTTTGTGGGTTGGTGCCGGAAGCTCACCCAACACATTCAAAGATGCAAAAAAAATATTAGATGATGCCCTGCAAAGTGATGGCGCCGGCTTAGAAAAATTGGTTGTTAGAAAGTGCCCATGGTGCGGAAAAAGACTGGAGATAGATAATAATTCTACAAAATCAGGCTTCCACGGTCATGGAGGCGACTTTCGTTTTTGCTGCACCAATCAACATTGTGATTTTGGAGGTAGCGACAATCCAACTCTTCCGATAAATGTTGTTGATGAATATCTCTACAAACATCCTCCCACTCTTTTATTGGCTACTGTTGATAAATTTGCCATGTTTGCATGGAAGGAGCAAACAACAATATTTTTGGGTAATAGCTCCTTTCGTCCTCCAGATCTTATAATTCAAGATGAATTGCACTTGATAGCCGGAGAACTTGGCACAATAACCGGTGTTTATGAGGCCAGTTTTGATACAGTGCTAAAATTAAAAGATCACTCGCCAAAATATATTGCTTCTACTGCAACAATCCGTAATGCCAAAGAGCAGGTAAAAAAACTTTTCGCACGTGATGTCAGAATATTCCCGTCTCCTGGACTCAATTGGAGTGATTCTTTTTTTGCCCGCGTGGATAAAGAAAAACCGGGACGGTTATATATTGGGTATTATGCCCCGAATCTTCCACGTAATAAATCTTTTGCACCCTTGGGGGCTGCTCTACTTTTATCTTCTTCTCTATGGAATGACACGGACGAAAGTGTCCAGGATGCATGGTGGACATTAGTTGCCTATCACGGAAGTTTGAGAGGTCTTGGTATTACTCACAATTTGCTGGGCAGTGAGGTTAGAAAATATCTTGAATATTACATCCATTTTTTATTGGATAAAGAATTGGATGAAAAATTGCGTGGGACGGATGAACTATCTGAAGGTTTTTATAAGTTTTGTAATGCTTTCTTAAAAGTACCTATTAATGATAAAAAATTTAAAGAGCGGTGTATTAATTCATTTTTGAATTGGAGACGATTATACAAAGAAGATGGTATTGCCGAGTTAACCAGCAATCGAAGCGCCAAGGAGATTAGAAAATATCTGGATAATTTGGAAATAAACTATTCAGATGAGAATAACCATGCCATTGCGGCTCTTTTGTGTACAAATATGGTTTCTGTGGGGTTGGATATACCTCGTTTAGGCTTAATGGTCGTAAATGGTCAACCATTTACAACGGGTGAATATATTCAGGCAAGCAGCCGGGTGGGACGTGGTAAAGTCCCGGGAATTGTGGTTGCTCATTATTACCGTAACCATGCAAGGGATATGTCCCATTTTGAAAATTTCCGTGCGTATCACGAATCATTTTACCGATTTGTTGAACCAACAAGTTTAACCCCATTCTCTTTTCCTGCTCGTAAAAGGGCCTTGCATGCGGCCTTGGTGATTGTCATGCGCCACGGTGCGGGGCTTCTTGGTAATAATATGGCAAATAAAATCAATATTCAGGACGAGAAAATCATAAATGCTAAGGATCACTTAATCGAACGATGCAAGAAAGCCTCAAAGGAAACCTCAAGGGATGCCTCACCTGAGCAAGGCGAAAAGATAGACCGGCATATTGATGAACTGCTCCATAACTGGAATGAACTCAGTGGGGGAAACGGGCTCAGTCAAGAACGTCTTCAGTATCAAAGCAAATCAAAGGAAAAGAAATCTTTACTGATACGGCCCAATGAAAAAAAGGCTAAGCAAGGTGATAATAGCAGTTGGGAGACTTTACAATCCATGCGCCAGGTTGATGAAGAATGCGGGATTGTATTCGTGGCTCCTCATTAATAACACTATTGGGAACAGGGAAGAAAATTGGATATTCAACCAATCACCGTGGGACAAACCAAAATCGTAAGATACTGTGCAGTTGGTGCTATTTGCCGGGCAGGGGATGAATGTTTTGTGCCATGTGATATTACCCGATGGAAGGACGGGAAGGGAAAACCATTGGGGACACCGATCCCTATTGTTCGACAGCACCTGAAAATATGGCTTGAGTCTAAAGGATTTGAAAATGTTGACCTTTTACAACCGCCGACACTTACAAATATAGACAATAAACTCATCGGAAATAAAATTCCTGCTGTGCGCTTCCCTTCCTGGATGGTATGCCTGAAGTGTGGACGTCTCCATCATCTGCCCTGGTTAAAAAATGAAAAAAAAGTTGCGTCCGTTGGAGATCTGCGGTGCAATGGCAAAAACTGCAATGGCAAACTCGATTTTGTAGCATGGGTTTTAGTCTCTTCTGAGGGTTTTCTCGACGATTTGCCGTGGAAATATATGTCTCACTGGGAACTTCCTGCTCAAAAAAAATGCGAGTTCAGGGATGAACTTTATTTAAAACGAAATGAGCGTGGTCAACTTATAATCAGATGCGGCAAGTGTAAACATGAGGAAAAGATTGATGGTCTTAGAAAAGAAACGTTTTTTGAAAAACGAACAATTTATATGCATAAGCAGCCATGGTTGCGAGAAAGAGTAAAATTAGAAAACAAACCTCCTATTGCCCTGAACATTACAGATGTCCGTATTCATCTGCCAGATGTAGCTACAGCCCTGGATATTCCGCCGGAATCCCGTGTTGATGAAAATGATATTCGGGCAAGACTTAAACAACATGAAGACTATAATATACTTAAGGAGCTCGTGGACAATGGAAATTGGAAGTACAAACATAAAATAAACAGTATTGCTCGCACTTTGGGATGCAGCAGAGAGAAAATCAAACATGCGCTTGATGATCTCCGAAAGGGTTGGCCAGGGAAAGAAACATCAATAAAATCTGTGATGAATGAAGAGGAGATGCTTGTTGCAGAATATAAGGCAATCTGCCGTAAGTATAAAGATTTTAGAGAATATGAACGTTTTATCACTGACCATCAGACCAGCAAATGGAATGAGTATCTTGAAAATCTTGAAAATCTTAAATTTTCACAGGTTCCGAAAAGTCGATATTACAGGATAGGAAAGGCGGTGAAAAAACTAATCATTATCAACCGTTTACGGGAAATTCAGGTATTTTGTGGATTCAGCCGCATATTCGATTACGGACAAATTAACAAACCCGGTCTGGAAGAAGAAACTAAATGGCTCCCTGCATGCGAGCTTTACGGCGAGGGCATTTTCTTTTCTCTGGATGAAATAAAGCTGCAGGAATGGGAATCAGATCCATTGTGTGTGGAACGTGCAAAAACAATAGAACAAAGGCGTGAAGAATCAATATTCAGCAACTTGCCTGAAGCAACACCTCGCTTCATTCTTCTCCATACAATTGCTCATCTAATTATTCGAGAGCTGGAGTTCTGTTCCGGTTATCCTGTATCATCTATAAAAGAGAGAATTTTCTGTTCTAACAAAAAAGATTACATGAGCGGAATCTTAATCTATGTTGCAGTTCCTAATAAAATGGGATCTCTGGGAGGATTGGCTGAGCATGGCAAACCGGATAAATTTTTCGACATCTTGATTAAAGCCATGGGAAAAGCAGAGCGGTGTACATATGATCCCATATGTGCCGAGCATGAAGGTCAGGGACCTGACCAGTTAAACAGGGCCGCCTGCCACGGGTGCGCCCTTTTGCCTGAAGTAAGTTGCATTTATCAGAACTGCCTGCTGGATCGACAATTTTTAATTGGAAACGGTGACAACCATTTGCTTGGATTGGTCAACTATATGAAAAACAGTTGTTAATCAACAAATAGTTTAATGAACGACGAATTCAGACTTCCCACATATGAAGAGCTGAGCAAAGAACAGGATCGTGTTCTGCGTCGGACACAATTAGAAGGCAGATATCTTGTATATGGAGCGCCGGGGACTGGTAAAACCGTTATTGCTCTTCTTCTAGCTGATAAATTAAAGCGAAACAATAAAGATTGTTTATGCCTTGTTTATAATAGGGTATTGGCAAGGATGTCTTTAGCTCTGGCAAATAATATTGATATAAAAACCTGGCATAGCTGGTTCTTGAATTTTTTTCAACAGCAATACGAAAGGCCCCCTCCGGAAATTAAAAAATATGAATATGATTGGAATGAGATAGAAAAGATTTTTTATGAACAAGATTCAGAAATTGATTCCAATATCACCATATTAATAGACGAAGGTCAGGATATGCCTCCTGAATTTTATGATTTTATGTATGGACATTTTCAAAATATTTTTGTGTCAGCAGATGAAAACCAACAACTTTTTGATACAAATTCAACTATAAAAGATATTAAAGATCGACTTGAGATTGAAAAAGACAAATTGTTCTCCCTAAGTAAAAATTACCGTAATACGCGCCAGATAGCTCAACTGGCAGAAAGATTCTACTGTGGAACAGCAGCAGAATCCCCGGAATTGCCAGAGGAAAATGGAGAAATTCCGTTGTTAATTGAATTTAAAGATAACGACTTTGTGATTAATAGAATTATTCAACGGCATAAAAATTATCCTGACAATTTAATAGGTATTATTGCTCCAAACAATAAAGTTAGAGAACATTACTATAAGCAGTTGCAAAGCAAAGGCATTGAATCTCTCTATACTTATGCAAATAAATTAGGGTACAAAAATCAACCAATTCAATTTAACCGGGGAGGTATTGTTGTAATCAATTTCCAAAGTGCAAAAGGCTTGGAATTTGATGAGGTATTTATAGCTGATTTAAATGAATATATTATACATGAACAGGGCGATGAAAGATTTAGAAAAGAGATGTATGTTTTGACATCACGTGCAAAAGAGAGGCTGTTTCTCCTTATTGATGCCAATAAGCCGGGATATAAACGGGAAAAAATCCTTCATGAATTTCCTGATGATACAGATATCTTGAGGAAATGGCAACAAAATGGATAGGAGTTGATTATGGATAAAAAAGAAAACAATTCCCCAGTGGAGAAGTATGCTGACAACAAGCCAATCCGGACAGAGAAACAAAGCACAAAATTTATCCCAAAAGAACTTTTAATAGCTACGAACATAGAAAACCTAAAGAGCATCTTAACTACCGGGTTAATCTGTCCCAGGGAAGGATATAAAAAATATTACAAAGACCCAGAATTTTTTTCCCCAGGCCATGTTCCTATTTTCATTGACAATGTTCCTTCATATATTTTGTCTGAATGCCGGGACGAAGAAGATAAAGATATTTACAATACAATAATTGCTCTTGATCTGTCGTGGGATAATTTGATCCCCAGTATAAGGAGTTTTGTTAATAACAAAGGAGAACAAGTTAAAGGACAGCTTGATAATAATGCCCCTGTCAGCATCATCTTTTTTGAAGGTATAATCCCTGTCTCTGCAATTAAAACTATATATTTCAGAGCAAAAGAGGAAAAAGCTGAATTTCTTGGTATAGATTATGGGAATTTTAATCCTAACTTTTTTAGTTTAAGGGTAAATCGCAAACTCTTTGCCGACTCAAGATCTTCAGATGCCAAAATCTTTCCTGATGATTCAATTCATTTTACCATTTCTGATGATGAAAAACAGATGCCCGGCCACAAAGACTATCTGGAGAGTGATGCCCGTGGAGGAGTGATATCACTGCTTATGCATTCTCTTCCCCCACTACCGGAATCGGAAACTTTGATAAAGAATGTTGTTAATGAGTCTTCCAAGGTTAATGCCGACTTACAAGTGTTACCCAGGCAGTTGGAGATCATAAATAATTGGATTTGGAAAAGGCGGCCTTTATCTACTGACGATGTTGATAAAATTCTATTATGGCATTTACTTAATCTTCTGTCGTCGATGGATCCCCATAAAGGAATTACAGCGTCTCAATTTTTGGCAATTTTACAGGACAAGTTTGAAGCAAGTGAAGATTTGCGGAAATATCCAAAGCCTTCGTACCAAGAACTCAAAGATAGATTCAAAAAAAGATTTGATCAAATTTCAGATGCAGTGAATCACATCACAGATCCTGATGATCTTTTTCAAGATTCTTCCATTAAATCAAGGGTGCTGCGGGGACTTTTGCTTTTTTTACTGCATAAGAAAGATATGTACAACTTTCAAAAAAATAAAGATTTGATTAAATCGTGGCAAATTACTCCAGCAGATACTTTATTTGCACATATTCTATATGCTGCCTGGAGGGGATGGAAACAAATAGACCAGGATCTGCGTCCAAAGGATAAAGTTGAGATTTATTCACTTTGTACTTTTATGTCAAACTGGCATAACAAACATTATTCAGAACAACATTATGTCTTTGCTTCTGACGCCTCTTTTAAAATATCAGGTAATTGCAGTCCATGGGAAAAAGATATGCTGCTTAAAGCTGACTGGAACAAACATCGAAAACTGAGAGAATATGCTATTGACTTGGCAAAGAAAAGGGATTGGCAGTCTATTCAATTGAACATTAAAGCTGAAAGTAATAAACTTTCCGAACTAAAGTTTTCTAAAAATGGTGATGTGGCTTTAACTTTGCTTGGGAACTTATCTGTTAAAGAAATCATTGATAAGGAAGGTTTTATGGATAGCTTAAAACAAAGTGAATTAACAGATAAGGAAAAAAAGGATTTTCAGAAAATTTTCAGATCATGAACTGAAGATGGTTATAGTTACACTGAAAGAATCTATTTTGAGCCTCTGCCGGAAATACCAATTATAAATAAAAAAGAGCACCAAAAAGAGAAAGTTAAAACTTATGAGAATGCTGCCAGCTCAGCCTTACGACACCAATAGTAATGCTGAGTATAAAGTATTTAAGAAGTTTTCCAGGTCAACAGCCCTGGGTACTGAAGCAATATGTTTTCATTCCTTAAATTTGCCACACCATGTGAAGCAACGTTTTGGAGAAGCAGATTTTGTTATAGTCAGCACCTATGGACTGTTTGTTTTTGAGATAAAAGGGGGGCTGGTATCAAGGGATGAGGAGGGCATCTGGCATTTTATAGACAGAAGAGGAGAAGATAACACAAAAAGAAGAGGACCATTTGTACAGGCAGAAGAAGCCATGCACTCGATAGAAAACGATTTAAATAAACAATTCGGGCATGAATTAATAGCTCGAATGTGTATAGGCTATGGTGTTATTTTACCGGATTGCAATTTAGATATCACTGCCTTTGAATGGGACACTAATATTTTATTAAGTGCAAACAGTTTCGATATGCTGGATAATTGGCTTAAACGTTTTGTCAAATATTGGAAGTCTCTTGATACCCGGAGATCTTCCGGCAAACTTTTACAGAAAGATATAGACCAGATAAAAAATTATCTCCGTCCGGAATTTGAAGCACTCCCATCTCTTTCAGCCCAATTAGATAATATTCATACCAGGATGTGCAAACTGACAGAGGATCAATTCAGACTTCTTGATGTCGCTGAGGTGAGTGACAGGGTACTTTGCAGTGGTGGAGCTGGAACAGGAAAAACATTCATGGCATCTGAACTCTGTCGCAGATTTGCTCATCCTGGCATTAATGTCTTATTTGTTTGTAAATCTCTATGGCTTGAACGATATATCCATGCCCGACTTCTGAAACAGAATGTAACTGTATCTACAATTGATCAATTGGAGATTAAAGCCAAACGAAATAGTATTAAGCATTTTGATATTATTGTTGCTGATGAAAGCCAAGACCTTTTTAATTTTGATGATCTGGAAAAACTGGAAGTGTTCCTGAAGGGGTCTTTTGAAAAAGGACTTTGGTATTTTTTTCATGATATAAACAATCAAACAGGAATCTTTGGAAGGTATGAAGAAGAGGCTGTGAAATATCTGCATAGTATGAATCCAGTGAACATACCTCTCAAAAAAAATTGCAGAAACACTAAGCCGATTCTTGAAAAAATCCAGGAATTCACAAAATGTGATTTGGGAAATGACGGAACCGGTATAGGGCCGGAGGTCGTAATACACTATTATGATTTTCAACCGGAACAATCACTTGTCAAAGAGCTGAGACGTCTTGTGGAAATTGAAGATATTCCTCTTGGCGATATAACGATTCTATCTCCATTAACATTTAATGAGTCTTGTGTATCTTTACTGAACTGTTCATCTCGTCGGAAAATTCAGGTACTGGACGTAAATTCAGTTCGCGAGCTTCCCTTAAACAATAAAATTTCATTTGCTAAAATACAAAATTTCAAAGGACTTGAAAACAAATGTATCATCATAGTTGATCTTGATGCGCCCCAGAAAGAAACTGATAATTTATCACTTTTATATGTAGGTATGAGTAGGGCAGTAGGAAATCTTTCTCTGATTTTGCATAAAGCATCTCATCTGTAAAATTGGAAAGCTCGGTGAAACCCAGCGCCCCAAGTCTCGTCGCTGTCTTCGCCTATTCCCACAAAGAATCCTCTTGTGCATTTACTGGTTGGGGGGTAACCGTTCACACTCCCTGGCAGCCGACAGGCTTTTGCAGGGTTTCAATCGCGGACAAGGTTGCACCAAAAGGCGTATTCTCAATGGATTGTGCTTTGAAACCCGAAAAAGGCTGTTGG